>NZ_JBFUKU010000025.1:0-36955 GCF_056400685.1 Pseudomonas sp. P5_A12
AGCTCATTGTCCTCTACCAGCAGCAGTCGTGCGCCACGCAGGCTGGCCATGGCGCTGGCGCTCTGGCCCAAACGCTCGCGGGCCCGGGTTTCGGTCAGAGGGATTTTGCCGAGTACCGAGCCCAGCGCCTCAAGCAACGTAGAAGGCGTCACCGGCTTGGTCAGCACCACCGGCAATTGAATGTCGTGCTTCCTGGCCTCATCGCGGGCCTCCTCGCGACCGAATGCAGTGACCATGATCACCGACGGCGTTTGCGCCAGTTTGACGGCCTGCATCTGCCGTACCGTCTCCACACCGTCCATGCCGGGCATGCGCCAATCCATGAGCACCAGATCATAGGGCTGCGTGTTGGCTTCGGCCTCCACAAGCATGGCCAGTGCGGCTGCGCCACTTTGTGCGACGTCCACCTCCACACCGAAACTGCGCGTCATGCCAGACAAAATCTCCCGCGCACTGGCGTTGTCGTCGACCACCAGCACACGCTTGCCCACCAATTCGTCGGCAGTCGCCATACGCCGCAATTGGCCGTCACGTTGCACACCCAGGTTCACCTCGAAATGAAACGTGGAGCCTTGGCCCGGCTCGCTCTCGACCCAAATGCTCCCGCCCATCAGTTCCACCAGATGCCGGGAGATCGCCAGGCCCAACCCGGTGCCACCGTATTTACGGGTGGTGGAGCTATCGGCCTGGCTGAACGGCTGAAACAGGCGCGAGCATTGCTCGCTGCTCATGCCGATCCCGCTGTCACGGACCCAGAAATGCAGCTGCGCTTGCTCTCCCGCGCCGCCGCGCTGCTCGACACCGAGTACGATCTCGCCCTGTTCGGTGAACTTCGTCGCATTGTTGCCCAGGTTGACCAGCACCTGCCCCAGACGCAACGGATCGCCGATCAAAGCGGTCGGCAGTTCGGCAGCAATGCTGAAGAGTAATTCCAGGCCTTTGTCCTCGGCTTTCAGGCCGATCATGCTGGCAAAGCCGTCGAGCACGTCCTCAAGGTGGAAAGGAATGTGTTCGAGGTGCATTTTTCCGGCCTCGATCCTGGAGAAATCGAGGATATCGTTGATGATCACCAACAGGTATTCCGCAGAGCGATGGACCTTTTCGATGTAGTTGCGCTGGCGGTGGTCGAGCTCGGTTCGCAGGGCCAGATGGCTCATGCCAATGATCGCGTTCATCGGCGTGCGGATCTCATGGCTCATCGTCGCCAAAAAGTTGCTCTTGGCCCGAGTCGCCTCTTCTGCGGCCTCGCGAGCGCGCTGCACCTCGGCCTCGGCGGTCTTGCGTTCGGTGATGTCAAAGTACCAATTGGCATTCATGCCCCGCTCCCCCAGCGTCATCTTGACTGCCGAAACCAGAACATCGAAGCGTTCGCCTCCAGCGCGTTGCAGGCGGGCTTCGAAGTTCAGCACCGGACCTTGCGACGCCGCTGCGAGAAAGCGTTGGTGAGCTTGCGGGTCGACCCAGAACTGCGCCGGATCGGTGCCCTCCAGTTCAGCGAGACGGGTTGCGAACAAACTGTCGAACTGCGGATTACAGTAGGTCGGACGGCCATCGACGTCTCTGATCACCATGGCCACCGGGCTGCTGTCGAGTACTGCGCGCAGCTGTGCTTCATTGGCCTTGAGCGCCTGAGCCTGTTCTTCCAGTTTCAGCGCCTGGTCCGCCACTTCATTGGCCTGGCGACGGGTTTCTGCCAACAGGGTCTTGACCGCCTCATTTCGTTCCATGATCGCCATGGCGGCAGCCAGGCGTGGGGTGGCTTCGTGCAACAGCAACAATTCGCGCTCGCCCAACGGTTCAAGTCCGGCCAGCTCGAGTACGCCCAGCAGCCGCTCACCATGCAAGATAGGTTGCAACAACAGGCAACTGGCCGGAATCTCGCCAAGCGACGAGTGCAATCGCCTGTACTGCTCCGGCAACGCCTGAAGCTGACGCGGCTGGCGATCGACCGCGCACTGCCCCAACAGACCATCGCCGAATATGACTTGCGCCTCGGGTGGCCGCTCGGAGTCGGTGGCATAGCGGCCCATCAGCAGCAGCATGCCGGTGTCCTCCTGTGCGCTGTAAAGCACCCCTTGGCAGATTCCGTGCAGGCTTGCCATGTGTTGCAGGAAGACCTGCGCCAGTTCGGCTGGCGTTTCTGCCTGCTGCAGATCGACCTGCAATTGGGCGGTATGCGCCTTGATCCAGCGCTGACGCTCCAGTTGTTGGGACTCGGTCTGCAGTTTGGCGATGGCCCGCGCCAGATCACCCGTTTCGTTGTTCAGGTCAGTATGGGGAATCGGCTGATCGAGCTGCCCGGCGGCCAACTGGTCCACCGCAGCCCGCACCCGGTTCAGCGGATTGCGGATCGACTGACTGACCAGCCAGGCCAGCAGCATCGCCAGCGACAAGCCACCGAACAGCAGTACGTAGGTCAGCTTGGTGCTGCGTTCGGCAAAGCCGGCAATATCCTTGGCTGTGTCGCGAATCGAGGCTTCCTTGATCTGGGCGATCGCATACAAAAGGGAATCGGCCTGCTTGGCAAGTTGCTGGAACTCACGGCTATTGAGTAGCGCTAACGCCTGATTCTGCCGCCCCTGATCGATCAACAGAAAGGCCTGTTCGCTATGACCCTGCAACTGTTGCAGCAGCAGGTCGAACTCGGCGAGGCGCGCCAGATTCTCTGGACGTCTGAGGGTCACTTTGCCGTTGGCCAGCGCCACCTGCAGACGATCCCGGGAATCGTGCATCTGCTGCAGGGACTCAACGCGGATCTGCGCGCTGTCAGTGCCCACCGCACGCTGCAGCGCTTGCATCATATGAGGCAGTTGCACCCGTGCTTCCTGCAAGTGCTCCATGCCGACCAGTTCCTGGAGATAGAGGTTTTGCATGTCCTGCTTCAGCGATTGCTGGGTGCGCAGGCTTTGCACGCCGAGCACCAGCACCAACAGCAGCAGCGCCGCGAACCCCAGAATCAGTTTGTGCAAAAGCGCGAGGCGCTCAAGCAGGGTGCGCAATCCGGCCATGACCTATCCTCGATAACCTGATGAAAATACTGACAAAGGGGCTCGTAGTCCCGGGGTCACGGCGTCTGACCGCTACGTTCCAGGGCAGCCAGCTTGCCGGCCATGTCGTGATCTGTATCGGCGAAACGCGCGGCAATGGCCTGGAACTGTTCTACGCAGGTCAGGAAGGCATCGCAGATGTCAGGGTCGAAGTGCGTGCCTCGCCCCTGACGAATAATCTCGACGGCCTGTGCGTGGGGCATCCCCGGTTTATAAACCCGCCGGCTGATCAGCGCGTCATAGACATCGGCCACCGCCATCAACCGGGCGCTGATGGGAATATTGTCAGCAGCCAGCCCTTGCGGGTACCCGCTGCCGTCCCATTTTTCCTGGTGACTGTAGGCAATCTCCTTGGCCAGAGTGAGGAAGTCGGCGCGAATGCCAAGCGCATCCTCGGCATGCTGGATGGCGTCACGTCCCAGCGTTGTATGAGTCTTCATGATCTCGAACTCCTCCTCGGTGAAGCGTCCCGGCTTGAGGAGGATATGGTCAGGAATGCCGACTTTGCCAATGTCGTGCAGCGGCGCCGACTTGAACAGCAACTGGATTGTCTCGTTGCTGAGAAAGTGACTGAAACGGGGATGATCATGCAGATGCTCGGCCAGCACCTTGATGTAATGCTGGGTCCGCCGGATATGGTTGCCCGTTTCGTTATCGCGAGTCTCCGCCAGTGAAGCCATGGCCTGAATGGCCACGTCCTGGATCGCAATCACCTCGCGGGTCCGGCGCTCCACTTCCTGCTCCAGATAGTCGTTGTGATCGCGCAGGAAGTCTTTCGCAGCCTTGAGTTTGAGCTGGGTATCCACCCGCGCCAGAACCAGCGCCGGCCTGACGGGTTTGGTGATGTAGTCGACAGCGCCCAGTTCCAGGCCATGGATCTCATCTTCGGTTGCGGCCATGGCCGTCAGAAAGATGATCGGAATATCGCGGGTTCGCGGGTCGCGTTTGAGCTGCTCGGCCACTTCATGGCCGGACATCCCGGGCATCATCACGTCAAGCAGGATCAAATCTGGAAGTGTGTCGCCCTGCAGTACACGCAACGCCTTTTCACCGCTATTGGCAACTTTTACCCGGTAGCGATCCTTGAGCAGATCCATCATCAGCATCAGGTTATCGGGCGTGTCATCGACCACCAGTAGGGTAGGCGGACTGTAATGATTCTGTTCGGTAATCATGCGGGCGGCTCCATTGCCTGACATTGACGTCCCAAGGCGACATTTCCACCCCAGCGCCGGAAAGCTTAGCTGCAGTTATCCACGGCTGCCCTATCGACGTCAAACAGCGCAATGGCCAGGATTTTCATCGAGGCCTTTATTGCGTTACTTCCGCTCATTCAGCAGTTCGGCAATCAATTGCGCGGGCTGTATCTTCGCTGATTGGGCGACCTGATTGAGAGTGTCGCTGGACGATGCCACTGAAAGCCCGCGTTGGCGCAGCCGCGCAACCAGTTCATCGGGCGTGCTCTTGAACAGGGCTGCGCTGTCGGTCAAAGGCGCTTTGGTCACCAGTTGCACGGCGGCAAATGCCGGATTGCCACCCTGTTTGCCACCCATGCCTGATACGACGAAAGGCACTGCAACCAATATCGAAAGCAGAAGCGGCAGATAAAGTGACTTGCGTTTGATATACCCCATTAGAGGCCCCCAGTTCTTCCACAAGTGCAGCGCAAATGGAACCAGAAGAACAATGCTGAGCCATTCATGCATGCCATGAAACAGCGCCGGTGCCCAATGGAAGAACAGCGCCACTCCAGAAATCATAGAGACGATAAAGAAGCCAGTGGTCAGAGGGGTTGCGAAGCGATTGATCAAGTTTTTCAAGTGTTAGCTTCCGGGGTTCAGTCATCTTGGTGCCCGCGCGCAAGCGGGCTCACTGGACTTGCAAGAGGGATTTTCAGGTGATGGTTTAAGAAGATGATGGTACAGAGGTTTTGTGTAAGGAATTTGTAAGCCGGAGTAAAACTTCTATTTACATAGCGCCTGACAACTAATTCACCGACAACACAAAAGTTGGGAAAGTTAAGTTAGTGCAACAAAGCGCTACTGCGCCTGAAAGGTTTGCAGGTAAGCCAGCAAGTTGTCGATTTTTTCCGGATCGCTGAGCCCCCAGAAAATCATGCGGGTGCCGGGGACCACTTCTTTCGGTGCTTCGAGGTACGCGGTCAGTGTTTCGCGAGTCCAGACGATACCGGCGGATTTCATGGCGTCGGAATACTGGTAATCCGTAGTGCTGGCGGAATGTCGTCCGAAGAGGTTGTTGAGCTGTGGACCAAATGAACCCCGAGCCGATTCCCCGACCTGGTGGCAACCCCCACAGATCCGCTTGAACAGTGTCGCACCCGCTTCAGCATCGCCGGCCGCGTGTGCCGGGATGCTGAACAAACCTGAATTGAGCAGACAGGCGAAGGTGATGAATACGGCGGGTTGCTTCATGTTCTGTTCCCGAACGAGGAGAGCCAGGCGCGAGTGAATCAAGGGGCGCCTACTTGCAGACGTAAAAGTCTACGTAAAGAATGGCTGTCTTCGTAGCCCGGCGTATCAGCGCCTGACAAACATTTCACTGGAGACACTTGTGCCACCCCTGACCGCCCGCGAGGTATACCAGACATTGCGCGACGCCGCCCTGGGCATTCACCCTTTGCGGCGCTTCGACAAACCCGCCGGGGCCGGCCAGGTGCAGGTCGACATCGACGGCTGGCGCCTGACCCTCGACGTCGAAGGCGTCCATGTGCGCCACTGCCACCGCTGCCACAGCCCCGACGGCCGCGAGGGGGATCTCGACAGCTGGCAACGTTACGGCACCGACCCGGTCAGTTTTCTCAGCGCGTGGGAGCTGGCGCAGATTGAGCAGCTGTTGACCGAACAAACGCCACTGTTGGAAAAGCCCGGTCAGCGAACCTCGTAGCAGGCTTCGCCAGCTGCTACAAAGTGCGTTTGGCTAACTGATCAGCGTTGCAGCTAAACCGGGGTTTTTCACGTCAAACGATCGTTCTCTTCGTCGGCTTACGCCGAGCCGTCGCCCGCGACAGATTGAGTTCCACGGCAGCACCAATCAACCTCTTCAATGCGTTGTCATCCAGCGTGTCACCCTCATGCACATCAATGGCGCGTCGGGTATTGCCCTCAAGACTGGCATTGAATAAACCGGAAGGATCCTCCAGCGAGGCACCCTGGGCAAAGGTCATTTTGACGACGCTCTTGTACGTCTCTCCAGTGCAAATGATTCCGGCGTGAGACCACACCGGCACGCCCCGCCACTTCCATTCCTCGACCACGTCGGGATCGGCCTGGTGGATCAGCATTCGGATGTGACCGAGCATCTCGCCCCGCCAATCGTCCAGTTCCTTGATTCTTGCATCGATCAGTTGCGAGGCCGCGCCTTGCGTCACTGCAGAAACCATGTCCTTTTTCATGGGTGATCACCTTCTTCATGAGGGTTTTGACCCGCCTCATGATAGTTGTCGCTCGCTCATCACTCGAGTGTCACTGACTGACGGCGCCCACATCTGGCTCGCACCGCGGACAACGTTTCCTCTGCTCCCGGCTTAATGCCAAAATGCAGCGCACAGGTCACCCGTCCAGCCCCTGCCGCGTAATGCAGTGCAACGAGAATTCGATATGAACACCTATTTTCAGATCAGTGATGCCCCCGAATCCCACGTCTCCCACCAGCAGCCGGCGGTAACAGCATGATTGAGGTCACTGAGGTTTCCATTGCGCAACTGCGTGCTGCGCTCGAATCCGGCCAGACTACGGCGGTCGAATTGGTGCAGGCTTATCTCGCCAGGATCGATGCCTACGACGGCGCCGACACCCCTACCGCGCTCAACGCGGTTGTGGTTCGTAACCCCGACGCACTCAAGGAAGCGCAAGCGTCCGATGCCCGTCGGGCCAAAGGCGAGACGCTGGGGCCGCTCGATGGCATCCCTTACACGGCCAAGGACAGTTATTTGGTGAAGGGGCTGACCGCCGCGTCTGGTAGCCCCGCCTTCGCCAACCTGATCGCTTATCGCGATGCGTTCACCATCGAACGCCTGCGCGGCGCCGGCGCCATCTGCCTGGGCAAGACCAACATGCCGCCCATGGCCAACGGCGGCATGCAGCGCGGGGTCTATGGCCGCGCCGAGAGCCCGTACAACGCTGACTACCTCACCGCGCCGTTCGCCTCGGGTTCGTCGAACGGTGCCGGTACGGCAACCGCCGCCAGTTTCGCCGCCTTCGGCCTCGCGGAAGAAACCTGGTCGAGTGGACGCGGTCCCGCCTCGAACAATGGTTTGTGTGCCTATACGCCATCGCGCGGGGTGATTTCGGTGCGCGGCAACTGGCCGTTGACGCCGACCATGGACGTGGTTGTGCCGTTTGCCCGGACCATGGCCGACCTGCTTGAAGTACTCGACGTGGTGGTGGCCGAAGACCCGGAAACACGGGGCGATCTATGGCGGATGCAACCCTGGGTGCCGATCCCGAGTGTCACTTCGGTGCGCCCAGCCTCCTACCATGAACTGGCCGCGCAACCCGAGGCTCTCGCCGGTAAGCGCTTCGGCGTGCCGCGCATGTACATCAACAAAGACCCGGAGGCCGGCACCAGCGAGGCGCCGGGTATCGGCGGACCGACCGGGCAGCGCATAAACACCCGCGATTCGGTGATCGGTCTTTGGGAAGCGGCTCGCCGGGCGCTGGAAGCGGCCGGTGCTGAAGTGGTCGAAGTCGATTTTCCGCTGGTTTCCAATTGCGAAGGCGACCGTCCGGGGGCGCCGACCGTGTTCAATCGCGGCATCGTCTCCAAAGAGTTCCTGCACCATGAGTTGTGGGACCTGACGGCCTGGGCATTCGATGATTTTCTTCAGGCCAATGGCGATCCGAAGTTGAACCGCCTGGTCGACGTCGACGGACCGCAGATTTTCCCCCACGACCCCGGCACGCTGCCCAACCGCGAGGGCGACCTTGCGGCCGGCATGGACGAATACGTGCGGATGGCCGAACGCGGCATCACGCCGTGGAACGAGATCACCACGGTGCCGGATGGCTTGCGCGGGCTTGAACTCACGCGGCGTATCGATCTTGAAGAGTGGATGGATCGCATGGGTCTCGATGCGGTTCTGTTCCCGACGGTCGCCGATGTGGGTCCGGCGAATGCCGATGTCGATCCGGCGTCTGCGGACATCGCGTGGAGCAACGGCATTTGGGTCGCCAATGGCAACCTCGCCATCCGCCACCTGGGTGTGCCCACGGTCACCGTACCGATGGGCGTGATGCCGGACATCGGCATGCCGGTCGGGCTGACCTTCGCCGGTCGCGCCTATGACGATTCATCGCTGCTGCGCCTGGCGTCGGCGTTTGAAGCGACCGGTTCAAAACGCTTGATCCCGCCGCGTACCCCGCCACTGCCAGGTCAGCCGTAAAGGTAGACCGGGATTGGAGCGCTACAGGCTCCAATCCCGCTCAACGATTCAGCCCTTGGCCGCCATCGCGGTCACTTCCACACGCATGCCTTCAACCGCCAGAGCGGCCACGCCCACAGCGGCGCGAACCGGCCACGGCTTGGCGAAGAAACGTTTGTAGACCTCGTTGAACGCGGCGCGGTCGGCCATGTCGGTGAGGTAGATAGTCAGGTGCAACACTCGATCCATGGAACTGCCGGCGCGCTCCAGTGCAACTTTGAGCGCTTGCAGCGTGCATTCGCTCTGCTCGACGATGCCACCCAATTCCAGACTGCCGTCAGCGTGGGTGGGAATCTGCGTGGAGACCAGCAGGCCGCCGAAACCGGCGACGTCGGAGGAGATGGAATCCTGGTCTGGGTCAGGGGTGAACGTGATGTCTTGGTTGGCCATGGGGATCTCGTACTTGAGTGTTTAGGGCTGTCGCGTATCAGGCGCGCAGTTTACAACCCCACGGCGAAATGCTGTTCATGAATCATTTAGTTCGGGTCCAGCAACCCGCCGCTCCAGTTGCGCGAAACCCGGCTACCGGTGAATTTCGCCACCACCATGCCCTGCGACACGAGCCGATCCCGATAGCGAGTGACCATGCGCCCCGCTTGCTCGGCCACCAGCACCACTTCGGACGACGTATCACCCGGTCTGCGTAGAATCCGCGCAAAGCGTTGCCCTTCTTCGACGAAATCGCCGAGCTCTTTTTCAAAGATCAGCACGCCGGGCTGGGGCGCCAGAATGGTTTCCATATGGCCCATTTCCATCGCCTCGACGGGCCAGTCGGCGGGGGCCAACGCCTCATCAATCACCCCGCAGCTGCACAGCCAAACGTACAACCCTTCGGCGTCCTGCTCGGCAAACCGGTCACTGACATCGCCCTGCCCACGCAGCTCCAGCGTCGCAGCCATGCGCTGATCGGTGACGCCTTCGCGCAGCCACGGCGCGATGATGGTTTCTTCGAAGGAGCCATCGCCGCCGTCATCCCAGATGATCGCCACGTCCATCTTCATCGCGGCGGCCAGTTCGCGGCCACGGGGCCAGAAACGCCGGTGAACGTAGAGGTAGGGCAACGCCTCGTCATCGGTGTGCAGGTCGAGCATCACGTCCGCCGGGGCCGCCAGTTGCACCAGTTTTTTTTGCCATTCCTGGACGTTGGTCGAGGGTTGGGCCATGGCGGCCGACTGGTCGAACGAGCGGTTGAAGTTATGCCCGGTGGCGTCGTGAAAACGACCGAGAATTCGCCCTTGGCGAAACTGCCCAATGCCCAGCGGATTGGCTTGCGGTACCACCGTCACACGGCCGTTGAGCCGACCGTGAGCCTCGGCGATCTCAAGCTTTTGCATCAGCAGATGCAGCACCAGCATCCCGGCGATTTCATCGGCATGCACCCCGGCTTGCAAGTGCACTGAGGGCCCACTGCCATTGCCCTCGAAGCGCCAGGCACCGACCTGCACCGGGTCGCCGTTGTTGTTGCGAACACTGAACGAAACATCCTGCGCCATCTGCTTGTCCTCCCGCGTCACGAACGTCAAAAAACAGAACATTGCCATGGCCGAAACTGGAGATTGAACGCACGTTCAACTAAGCTCGCCAACCAGGCAACACACCCAAGGACTCCMGTGTGACAACTGCTCCTGCAAAAAACCGCCGCGCTGAGCCCGACGAGCGTCGCGAAATGCTGGTGGCCGCCACCCTGCGCTGCCTGGTGCGCGATGGTCATGCCGGCATTTCCGTGCGCCGCATCGCCACCGAGGCCGGGGTGTCCGTGGGGTTACTCAATCACCATTTCGGCAGCATCGATGCGTTGATTGCCGATACCTACCAAAAGATCGCCAGCGAACTGACCACCGCGCTGCTCCAGGAAATCCAGCAGGCCGGAACGCCTGCGCAAAAGATGGACGCGTTCCTCACAGGCTCCTTCTCGCCTCGGGTCATGGACCCGCAATTACTCGGCGTCTGGGTAGTGTTCTGGAGCTTGATCCGGCACTCCGAACACGTCAGCCAGTCCCACGAAAAAAGCTACCGCGCCTACCTCGACCTGCTTCGCCAGTTGCTGGATGACATGGCGATCAGCGAAGGGTTCGTGATCCACGACACGCGCCTGGCCGCCATCGGTTTATCGGCGATGCTCGACGGACTCTGGATCGAGTGGTGCCTGAACCCGGAAACCTTCAGCCCCGCCAACGGCCTCCACATCTGTCGTTGCTGGATAAAGGGGCTGCGACACGGAGCATTCAGCACCGACGACGTCTTGTGAGGGGTGTCGCCCGAAAATCATCGCCAGGGTGCCGCTGACCGCGATCAGCCCGGCACCGACCATCAGCGACACATCCATCAGCGTGCCCCAGATCAGGCTCGACAGCAGAAACGCCCAGATCAGCCCGGTGTATTCGAAGGGTGCCAACAACGTTGCGGTGGCCCGCTGAAAACTGGCGAACAACAGAAACTGACCGATACCGCCGACCAACCCGGCGCCGAGCATCCCCAGCCAGGCCGGGGTTGGCGCCGGCGTGTAGGTCCAGGGCAACGCCACCGTCATGCACATCACAAACACCACGTTGGTGATCAACATCTGCTCCAACACTGACGTCTGCTCATCCACCTGGCGCAACTGGATGTAGGTGAACGCCCAGCACATCGCCGCCAACAGTGTCAGGACCACCGGCACAGGATCGGCCAGGTTGTTGGGACGACAGGCGATGATCACGCCGACAAAACCGATGATCAGACTGAACCACTGCCAGGCGCTGGCGCGTTCCTTGAGAATCACCGCCGCCAGCACCGTGACCATGATCGGGGCGGAGAAATACAGTGTGGTCATTTCCGCCAGGGTCAGGTCCCGGGCCGCCGTGTAATACAACACCCAGGCGACAATCGACAATAATCCGCGCACCACCAGCAAACGCCGGCTCGGCGAGCGCCATGCGCGCTGGACCAAGCGCAAGCGCCCCACCAGCAAACAGGCCAGCACCACCACGAGGGCGCGCCAGAACAGAATGCTGACCACCGAATAATCCGCCACCAACCACTTGATGGCGGCATCCTGCAACGCCAGGAACGTATAACCCAACGTGCACAGGCCGATGCCTTGCATCGACCGGTCGACGATCCGTGGTGCGTTCATTACGTCGACCTGCGCACGGGCGTCCCGCGCCGTTCGGCAAAGGCAAACAGCGCTTCGATCAGAAACGTCAGGCAGACATAGACGCCGGCCACCAACAGCAATGGCTCATACACTTGCAGCGTCTGGGCGCGTACCACGTTGGCTGCGCCCAGCAGGTCGATAATCGCAATCGTCGAAGCCAGCGCCGTGGACTTGAGCAGCATCACGGTCTCTCCGGCCAGTGTCGGCAGCAACAGGCGCATCGCCCGAGGCAAACGCACTCGTAGCAACGACTGGCGCGGGGTCATGCCAAACGCCGAAGCCGCTTCCATCTCACCTTTGGGCACCGCCAGCAGCCCGTCGCGAATCACTTCGCCGACATAGGCCCCCACCGACACCACCAGGGCAAACACGATGTACCAGTAACCGTCCCGCAGGTACGGCCAGAGGAAACTGCTGCGAATCAAAGGGAACTGCGCAAACAGGCTGCCCAGGCCGTAGTAGAAAATGTAGATCTGGATCAGCAGCGGCGTACCGCGCGTCACGCTGGTGTAAAACAGACTGACCTTGGCAATCACGCTGTTCTTCGAGATCCGCGCCAGCGCCACCAGCACTGCGAGCGCGAAACCCAGCACGCTGGAAATCAACAGGATGGTGATGGTCGTTTGCAGCCCCCGGCCCAACAGCGCCGCGTATTCAACTATCCACGCTGGAATCATTTCATTCACTCAGCCAAAGGCATCCAGCGACGGATGCGTCGTTCAAGCCGTCCAGACAGGTAGTTGGACGCCAACGTCACCGCGTAATACATCGCCGCGGCGGTGAGGTAGAACAACAGGTAATGACGCGTCGAACCCGCGCCTTGCTTGGCGGTGTACAGCAACTCGTTGGTGCCGACCACGCTGATCAATGCGCTGTCCTTGATCAGGTTGATCCACAGGTTGGCCATCCCGGCCATGGCGTAAGGCGCCATGATCGGCAGCGTGACCCGCCGGAACAGACCGAACCCGCTCAAGCCAAACGCCTTGCCCGCCTCGATCTGGCCAAAAGGAATGGCCTGGATCGCTGCCCGAAAAATCTCCGAAGCGTAGGCGCCCTGCACCAGGCCCAACACCACAATCGCTGCCAGCGGGCCGCTGACATTCACGGTGCCGTATCCCATCTGCACCATCAGCGAATTGAGGAGCATGGAGCCTACGTAGTACAGCAGCAGGATCAGCAACAACTCCGGAACCGCCCGGAATATTGTGGTGTAGCTGCGCATCAGCGCCGCGATCGGTTTGGGTGCGCTCAGCTTGAGACAGGCCACCACCAGCCCGATCATCAGCCCGAGCACAAACGCTCCGGCCGAAATCTGCAGGGTCATCCAGAGCCCCTTCAACAGCGCACTGCCCCACCCCTGCTCGCTGAAATTGATCAACTCGAACATTGCCGGCATTTCACTCTCCAGTTACAGCACCACCGGACCTTGTGGGAGCGAGACCGGCTTGCCGGCGAAGGCGATGTGTCAGTCGACATCATTACTGAATGTCATACCGCTTTCGCGAGCAGGCTCGCTCCCACAGGTTCTGCATTTGGCAAAGGATTTGTGTTCAGGTCAGAACGCTGGTTTCACGCTGGTACCGAAGTAGTGTTGAGACAGGTCTTCATAGTCCTTGCTCGCAAGCAGACCCTGGATGGCCTTGTCGAGTTTGGCCTTGAGCTCGGTGTCATCCTTGCGCAGGCCGGCGCCCACACCTTTGCCGAAAATCGGGTCATAAGGCACCGCGCCGAGGTAGTCCAGGTTGCTCGCATCCGGCGTCTGCACGAAGGCGGCCATGGCCGTGCCGTCGGCCATCATCAGGTCAATGCGACCGGCAATCAGGTCGGCGTTGGCCGAGTCCTGGGTGTCGTAATACTTCACGTCAGCGATTTTTTCGTAGTACTGCTTGAGGTAGCTGGCACTCACGGTGGAGTTTTGCACGCCGATGATCTTGCCTTTGAGATCGTCCGGGTACTTCTTAACGGAAGTGCCCTTGGGCCCGACAATCGCGATTACCGAGTCGTAGTAGGCCTTGCTGAACGCGATCTGTTTTTCGCGCTCTTCTGTCACCGACATCGAGGAAAAAATCACGTCGATTTTCTTCGCCAGCAACGAAGGAATGATGCCGTCCCACGCCACTTCCTTGATCTCGCACTCGGCTTTCATTTCGCTGCACAGCTTGTGGATCAGGTCGACTTCAAAGCCTTTCCATTCACCGTTTGCCTGCTTCTCGGTGTACGGCGGATAGGGTTCGGCCGCGACCGCGAACCTGATCGGCTGGGCTTGGGCCGCGCTCATACCGGCCAGCAACAAGCAGGCCGCGCCGGTAAACCAGTTTGCCAAACGTCGATTTCCCATGATTTGTCCCCGTCTTTTTTAGATTTATTTAGCGAGTCTGATGAGCGTTGACGAATTGTCGGCAACGTTCGCTGCGTGGGTGTACGAACACTTCATCCGGCGAACCGGTTTCCTCGATCAGCCCTTGATGCAAGTAGGCGACTTTGGACGAGACATCGCGGGCAAAAGCCATCTCATGGGTCACCAGGATCATGGTCCGGCCTTCTTCCGCGAGGGAGCGGATCACCCGCAGCACTTCGCCGACCAGTTCCGGGTCGAGTGCCGAGGTGGGTTCATCGAACAGCATGACCTTGGGCCGCATGGCCAGGGCCCGGGCGATGGCCACCCGTTGTTGCTGTCCCCCGGAGAGAAACGCCGGGTACTCGTTGCGCTTGGCCGCCAGCCCGACGCGTTCGAGCAAGGCTTCGGCCCGTTCAGTGGCCTCCGCACGGCTTTCACGCAGGACCTGGGTCGGCGCCTCGATGAGGTTTTCCAGCACCGTGCGATGGGGCCAGAGGTTGAAATTCTGAAACACCATGCCCAGGCTCGAACGGATCCGCACCAACTGCCTGGCGTCGGACACCAGCGGCGCGCCGGGACGGTCGTGGTTGAGCTTGATGCTTTCGCCATCCACCAGAATGCGCCCCTGGTCCGGCACTTCGAGCATATTGATGCAGCGCAGCAAGGTACTTTTGCCCGAACCGCTGGCGCCGATCAGGGAAATCACATCGCCTTCACGAGCCGTCAGGGACACGCCCTTGAGCACTTCGATATTGCCGAAGCGTTTGTGCAGGCCTTCGACTTCGATCATGGTTTTGGTCGTGACCGGTGCAATCGTGGCCTGGCTGGTGACGCGGCTGATCACGGGGCGTGGTGTTTCACCTTTGAGCACCAGGACAAAATCGCGAATACGCTGACAGGCCTGGGCCAGACGCTCTTCACCCAGGGTGAACGAGAGCCGCACAAAACCTTGTGCCGGCTCGCCAAACGCCGCCGCATCGAGGACCGACACACGCGCCTCGCGCAGCAGGCGCCAGGCGAACTCCAGCGAGGTCAGCCCGGTGTCTCGCACGTCCACCAGCACGAACATGCCAGCATCGGGATTGAGCACGGCAATACCCGGGCAATCCGCCAGGCTCGCGACCACCAGATCGCGACGACGACGATAGATGTCGCGCATGCCATGGGTCACGACGTCGTGGGCCTGCACCGCTTTCAATGCCGCTTCCATGACAAACCCGGGCAAGCCATAGAGCATGCTCAGCACCAAGGTTTCGGCGTGAGCGATCAAGGCTTCGTTGGCGACAATCCAGCCAATACGCCAGCCGGTCATGGCATGGGATTTCGACAGGCTGCCGATCACCACGCAGCGCTCGGCCATGCCCGGCAGGGCGGCGAGGCTGAGGTGTTCGCGTTCAAACGCGAGGCTTTCGTAGACTTCGTCGACCACCACCCACAGGTCATGTTCAATGGCGAGGTCGGCGATGGCTTGCAGCTCTTCGCGGTTGAGCACCACGCCGGTGGGGTTGTTCGGGTTGGAGAAGAAAATCGCCTGGGTACGCGGGGTGATGGCCTTGGCCAGCACGGCGGCATCGAGCCTGAAACCTGAATCCGCCGAGCACGGCACCCGCACCAGCGTGGCACCGGAGGCTTTGAGCGTCGCCTCGTAGGTCACGTACATCGGGTCCAAGGCAATCACTTCATCGCCGCTGTTGAGCAGGCACATCGAGGTGATGAACAACGCGTTCTGCGCCCCGGCCGTGACGATCACGTTGGGCGCTTGCACTTCTCGGTCGGACAGTGGGCTGTAGCGATTGGCGATGGCTTCGCGCAAGGCCTGGCGCCCGGCGATATCGGTGTAGTGGGTGTCGCCTTCGCGCAGCGCTTCAATGGCGGCATCGGTGATGAAATCGGGCGTGGGGAAATCCGGGTCACCGACGCTGAGAATGATCACATCCTCGCCACGGCGCTGGGCTTCAAGGCCTGCATTGTGAATATCCCAGGCGGCCACACCGTCGCCTGAAATCCGCTCAACAAAGGGTGAAAACCGCATGCCAGTGCCTCGTTCGAATTGAAGAAACGCAAGCCCGCGCAACCAGCCGGGGGAGGTGGCCACCAACATAGTCGAAGCTGAACAGTCGTTCAACAGAAAAGTCACGATGCTTCGCGTTCAGCACAAACAGGTCGTTTTCACGACAGTCGCGACGTTTTTCAATACGGGGTTGAGGGGTGAAAGGCTCATACGGCCGCAGCTTTGGCGTGTCTATCTCCATGCATCGGAGGCGAACGAGCAACGATAAGCTAATGTTTTGAAGGTTGTTTTCTCTATTTGCTAAAAAACAACCGAATGGCCCGTCAAACAACGCATAGACAGAAAAACCCGTCAGGCCAATGATGGACGTTAACTGCCACCGGAAGACCTCGAATAAAAACAACTGAGGGTTGCGATCAGGCGATGAACATTCTTTACGACGAACACGTCGACGGCGTTTTGCCCGACGTCGACAAGGCCGCGCTGCTCCAGGCGTTGCACACGCGATTGCCCGATCTGGAAATCCTGCATCAGCAGGAAGAGCTCAGGCCGTACGAATGCGACGGGCTCTCCGCCTATCGCACCACGCCCCTGCTGGTGGTGCTGCCCCGCCACCTCGACGAAGTCCAGGGCATCCTTAGAGTCTGCCATGAGCGGCACGTCCCGGTGGTCGCCCGTGGTGCCGGCACGGGTTTGTCCGGCGGTGCATTGCCACTGGAAAAAGGCGTGCTGCTGGTGATGGCGCGCTTCAACAACATCCTGCACATCGACCCCGCCGCCCGCACCGCGCGGGTTCAGCCGGGAGTGCGCAATCTGGCCATTTCCCAGGCGGCGGCGCCATTCGGTCTGTACTACGCGCCGGACCCCTCCTCGCAGATTGCCTGTTCTATCGGCGGCAACGTCGCCGAAAACGCCGGTGGCGTGCATTGCCTCAAGTACGGCCTGACCGTGCACAACCTGCTCAAGGTCGAGATTCTGACCGTCGAGGGAGAACACCTGACGCTGGGCTCCGATGCCCTGGACTCGCCCGGCTTCGATTTGCTGGCGTTGTTCACCGGCTCCGAAGGCATGCTCGGGGTCATCACCGAGGTAACGGTCAAACTGCTGCCCAAACCGCAGACCGCGAAAGTGCTGCTGGCCGCCTTCGATTCCGTCGAAAAGGCCGGCCGTGCAGTGGGCGACATCATTGCCGCCGGCATCATTCCCGGCGGCCTGGAGATGATGGACAGCCTGGCCATTCGCGCGGCTGAAGACTTTATCCACGCCGGCTATCCCGTTGACGCTGAAGCCATCTTGCTCTGTGAACTCGATGGCGTGGAAGCCGATGTGCAGGATGACTGCAACCGCGTACGCCAGGTGCTGGAACAGGCCGGCGCCACTGAAGTCCGCCAGGCCCGCGACGAGGCCGAACGCGTACGCTTCTGGGCCGGACGCAAGAATGCCTTCCCGGCGGTGGGACGCCTGTCGCCGGATTACTACTGCATGGACGGGACGATCCCGCGCCGCGAACTGCCCGGCGTGTTGCGGGCTATCGCCGCACTGTCGGCCGAATATGGCCTGCGGGTCGCCAACGTGTTCCATGCTGGCGACGGCAACATGCACCCGCTGATTTTGTTCGATGCCAACCAGCCCGGTGAGCTCGACCGCGCCGAAACCCTGGGTGGCAAGATCCTCGAATTGTGCGTGAAGGTCGGCGGCAGCATTACCGGTGAACACGGTGTGGGCCGCGAGAAGATCAATCAGATGTGCGCACAGTTCAACAGCGACGAGCTGACGCTGTTCCATGCGGTCAAAGCCGCCTTCGATCCGAGCGGACTGCTCAATCCCGGCAAGAACATTCCCACCCTGCACCGCTGCGCCGAATTTGGCGCCCTGCACGTGCATATGGGTCAGCTGCCCTTCCCTGATCTGGAGCGTTTCTGATGCGCAGCGAATTCGACAGGGATGACAGCGCCGCACTGTTGGAACAAGTCAATCAGGCGCTGCAAAACGCGACGCCGTTGCGCATTCAGGGCTCCAACAGCAAGGCCTTCCTTGGGCGCATCGTCGCCGGCGAAGTGCTCGACACGCGCAGCCACCGAGGCATCGTCAGCTATGACCCGACCGAACTGGTGATCACCGCCCGTTGCGGCACGCCGTTGGCAGAACTGGCTGATGTATTGGACGACGCACAGCAGATGCTGGCGTGCGAACCGCCCTCCTTCGGTGAAGGCGCCACCGTCGGCGGCATGATTGCCTGCGGATTGTCGGGACCTCGGCGCCCGTGGTCAGGCTCGGTCAGGGACTTCGTCCTCGGTACTCGGGTGATCACCGGGCACGGCAAGCAGTTGCGCTTCGGTGGCGAGGTCATGAAGAACGTTGCCGGCTATGACCTGTCGCGTCTGATGGCCGGCAGTTACGGCGCGCTGGGAGTGGTGACTGAAGTGTCGCTCAAGGTGTTGCCCAAACCGCGGCAGTGTCTGAGCATCAGCCTGGAAATGGACAGTGATCGCGCCTTGCTGCGCCTCGCGGAATGGGGCCAACAGCCCTTGCCGATCAGCGCGGCGTGCCATGACGGACAGCGCCTGCACCTGCGACTTGAGGGCGGCGAAGGCTCGGTGGCGGCGGCCCATGAGCGATTGGGTGGCGAGTTGCTCGACGCAATCTATTGGGAGGATCTCAACGAACATCGACTGAGTTTCTTCGATGAAGACCAGCCCCTTTGGCGGCTGTCTCTACCCCACAACACGCCCCGGCTTTCCCTGCCCGGCGTTCAACTGATCGATTGGGGCGGCGCACAACGCTGGCTCAAATCCGAGGCGCAGGCGTCGTTCATTCGCAAGATCGTCGGTGAGGTTGGCGGGCATGTGACCTGTTACAGCCACGGCCTGATCGACAGCCCGTTCCAACCATTGCCTGCTGCGCTGATGCACTACCACCAGAACCTGAAGCAGCAACTTGATCCACGGGGCATCTTCAACCCCGGTCGCTTGTACGCGGAGTGTTGAGCCATGCAGACCACCTTGAGCGAAAAGGCCCGCCAACTGCCCCGCGCCGAAGAAGCCGAAAGCATTCTGCGCACCTGCGTGCACTGCGGTTTTTGCAATGCCACTTGCCCGACCTATCAGCTTCTGGGCGATGAACTGGATGGACCGAGGGGCCGCATCTACCTGATCAAGCAGGTGCTGGAAGGCAACGAGGTTACCCAAAAAACCCAGCAGCATCTGGACCGTTGCTTGTCGTGCCGCAACTGCGAAACCACCTGCCCCTCTGGCGTCGATTACCACAACCTGCTCGACATTGGGCGCGCGGTGGTGGATGCCGCCGTACCGCGCTCACTCGACCAGCGCCTGTTGCGCGAGGGTTTGCGCAAGGTCGTACCCAACCCGGGGCTGTTCAAAGCACTGGTCAACAGCGGTCAGATGTTTCGTGCATTGCTGCCAAATACCCTGCAAGCCAAGTTGCTTCGCCGTGTGTACCCGGCCAAACCGCGTCCGACCGTGCGCCACAAGAGGCGGGTGTTGATGCTGGAAGGTTGTGTGCAGCCGGGGCTGTCGCCCAACACCAACGCCGCCACCGCGCGCGTGCTGGATCGACTCGGCATCAGCATCACACCGGCCCGCGAGGCCGGGTGCTGCGGCGCCGTCGATTATCACCTCGACGCCCAGGCGGCGGGGCTTGATCGCGCACGGCACAACATCGATGCGTGGTGGCCAGGCATAGAAAACGGTGTCGAAGCCATCGTCCAGACCGCCAGCGGTTGCGGTGCGTTCATCAAAGACTATGGTCACTTGCTCCGCGCCGATCCGGCCTATGCCGACAAGGCACAAAAGGTCAGCACACTGGCCAAGGACCTGGTGGAAGTGCTGCGCGATGAACCGCTGGAATCACTCGGCATCCACGGCAATCAGCGCCTGGCATTCCATTGCCCCTGCACCTTGCAGCACGCGCAAAAACTCGGCGGCGCGGTTGAAGCGCTGCTGACGCGCCTGGGATTCAACCTCACGCCCGTGCCTGATAGCCACTTGTGCTGCGGTTCGGCGGGCACCTATTCGCTGACCCAACCCGAACTGTCCCGACAACTGCGCGATAACAAGCTCAATGCGCTGGAGAGCGGATTTCCCGAGGTCATAGTCACCGCCAATATCGGTTGTCAGGCCCACCTCGACGGTGCGGGTCGAACCCCCGTCAGGCACTGGATCGAACTGGTCGAGGCCGCCCTGCCCTGATCGCGAATTGGAGAATTGCCATGAACAGAAAAGCCGTACTGAGTCAGGCCGAAGTCAGCCAGATCCTCGCCGCCGCCCGTACCGAAGCACAGAGCAATCAATGGGCCGTGACCATTGTGATTGTCGACGACGGCGGCCATCCCCTGGCACTCGAACGCCTCGACGGTTGCGCGCCCAGCAGCGCCTACATCGCCACCGAAAAAGCCCGCACCTCGGCCTTGGGCCGGCGCGAATCCAAGGGCTATGAAGACATGGTCAATGGTGGACGCTACGCCTTTTTATCCGCGCCRTTACTGACATCCCTTGAAGGGGGCGTGCCGATTATTTTCGACGGTCAGGTGATCGGCGCGATTGGCGTGTCCGGCGTCAAGGCCGAGCAGGACGCGCAAGTGGCCAAGGCTGGGGCGAAATGTTTGAAATGACGGCACCTGCGAGCGGTGAGAATCCTGTGGCGAGGGAGCTTGCTCCCGCTGAGGCGCGCAGCGGCTCCAAAAAATGGGACAGCTTCGCTGTCCAGCGGGAGCAAGCTCCCTCGCCACAGAAGCCCCCTTACCACAGAAACTCCTGGCCACAGCGTGCGAGCACCACTACTTCCGTGCCAACTTATACCTGATGCACTCCTCATAAAAACTCTGCCGCACGGCGGCGGGCTTGAATCGCGACGGGCTGTCGTAGGTCTGCTCGGTGATGCCCATGGCCATCATGTGCATCCACGGTTTGTCGAACTTGTAGGTGTGTATCTTCTTGCGCGCGGCATACAGCGATACCCCGGACAACTTGAGCTCCTGCGCTCGGGCCGCCGTCCCCGCACCCCAATCGCACATATATCGGTCATTGGGCTTCAACTCCTTGGCCTGGACCGCGCCAGCCATACCCGCCAGGGCGAACGAGATCATCGTGACCGCTACATTGCGCAATTCCATTCCGCCTAACCACCTGAAAATAAAGTGATTTTGGCGACAACTTCGCACCAGCGGGGCCAGCAAATTGCCTTATCTGCACAGAACAACCATTATCGGGTTCGGTGTGCCGGTAACGACCCAAAACCCAATGACCTCTCCTCAACGCAACGCCGGTGAACGCGTGTTAAGCATTCGGTTAAATTGTAAGAGCGTTACAAACACTGCCAATCAGCTGTTGATTGTGCTGCTGGGCTTTATCGTGCCTGGCATGGCCAGTGCCGGGCCAAAGCCTGAGAACATGGTCTATTTGCGCACCATTGATCCGAGCATCGAACAGGACATCCGCTACGCTGGCGCGCACAACTTCACCGGGCACCGGCTCGACGGTTATGACGCCGCCGAATGCCTGTTGTCCGTGGACACCGCCAAGGCCCTCGCCCGGGTGCAAGCGGCATTGCGCCCGCAAGGCTATGGTTTGAAGGTGTTCGATTGTTATCGCCCCAGCCGCGCCGTCGCCGACATGGGACGCTTCGCGACAGTGTCGGGTGACCCGCGAAAGGCTGAGTTTTATCCGCGCGTGGACAAGCAGGACTTCTGGCGCCTGGGCTATGTGGCGCGGGTGTCGGGGCACTCCAAAGGTTCAACCGTGGACCTTACACTGATTGGCCCAAAGGCCCTGCCAGCCGATACCTGGACACCTGCCTCGGCACAAGTCGATTGCACGGCACCCTATGAACAGCGCTGGCACGACGGCGCCCTCGATATGGGTACCGGGTACGATTGCTTCGATGAACGCGCACATACCGCCAATCCGACGATCAACGCCAGCGCAAAAGAAAACCGTGAACGTCTCAGCAGCGCCATGGAAAAAGAAGGGTTTGGCGGGTATTCGAAGGAATGGTGGCACTTCACGTTCAGTGGCGAGGGAGCGCCAAAGAACGTGATGGATTTCCCCATTACACCGATGAGTTCCAGCGATGTCATCGGTTCCAGCGGTCAGTTGATTGTGGTCACCTCCAAGAACTGGGATGACATCCAGGGCAGCGCGCAGCGCTATGAACGTGACGGTAAAACCTTTCGAAAAGTCGGCGACGCCTTTCCAGTCGTGGTCGGCAAAAACGGCATGGGCTGGGGCAAGGGCCTTGGCAGCGTTGATGCGGTTGAAGGCCCGGTCAAACGTGAAGGAGACGGAAAAGCCCCCGCCGGGGTTTTCAAACTGGGCACCGCGTTTGGTTACGACACCTCGGCCGACACCCGACTGCCGTACCTTGCGCTGACACCCACCACCGAATGCGTGGATGACAGCCAATCCAGACGCTACAACGAACTGGTTGACGGCGCCGCGATGGCCAAGGACTGGAGCAGTTCGGAGCATATGCGCAACGAAGAGGGTTATCGCAAAGGCATTTTCATCGAGCACAACACCCCGGCCACGGCGGCCTCGGGTTCTTGCATTTTTTTCCATATCTGGCGTGACCCCACTGCGCCGACGGCAGGTTGCACGGCCATGGATCAGGGGGATATTGCTGCGTTGCTCAAGTGGCTGGACCCTCGCGAATCTCCATTGCTAGTGCAGATGCCGGAGGCGCAATACGAGCGGTTTCGTGAAGGGTGGAAGTTGCCGTGAGGTTGATGGGTTTTGGACTCGAACAACGCTCGCCCATCAGCCATCACCTGACATTCCAGAGGTCACAAGACCTGTCGTCGATGCCTGCGATTGCGCCTGAATCCGCCGGCTTGTGCGTCTATGACTTACCCCTCAAATCAAGGCAATACGTGTAATAACCCGCCTCACGCACATACCCCAACGACTCATACRACCGCTGCGCACCGAGATTATCCGTGGCAGTTTCCAGCACCATGCCCCTGGCACCGCTCAACACCGCAAAGTCGCGAGCGGTGTTCATCAGCAAGGTGCCTACCCCTCGCCCACGGGCATCGGGGGTGGTGAACAGGTCACTGAGCAGCCAGGTACGGTGGGCGTCGATGGAGGAAAATGTCGGGTACAACTGCACGAAACCCAACGCGTGGCCCGTGGCGTCCTCGGCGAGGAAAATCGCCGACTCGTCCCGGACAATGCGTTCGGCGATGAAATCCCGGGACTGCGTCAGGTTCGAGGGCTGGCCGTAGAAGCCTCGGTAGGCGTCGAAAAGGCGCGCAACCTGGTCGAGATGGCTGGCGTCGACGCGTAAGGCTTTTACGACCATTTGGGGATCTCTCGGGGGTTGAATTACTTCGGCTGCGCCACAGTGCGCAAGTAAGGTTTGATGGTTTTGAAACCATCCGGGTACTTCTTCCGCGCGTCTTCATCAGACACCGACGTAGGGATGATCACGTCCTCCCCCGGACGCCAGTTAACCGGCGTGGCGACGGTGTGCTTGGCGTTCAATCGCAGGGAATCGAGCAGGCGCAGCACTTCATCGAAGTTACGCCCGGCACTCATCGGGTAGATAAGCATGGCCTTGACCTTTTTGTCCGGGCCGATGATGAACACGGAACGCACGGTGGCGTTGTCTGCGGCAGTGCGGGTGCCGCCACTGGCATTCGGGTGGATCATGTCGTAGAGCTTCGCCACTACCAGGTTTTCGTCACCGATCATCGGGTAATTGACCGCGTGCCCTTGGGTTTCTTCGATGTCCTTGGCCCAGCTTTCATGATTGCTGACCGGGTCGACGCTGAGCCCGACGATCTTGGTGTTGCGCTTGTCGAACTCCGGTTTGAGCCCTGCCATGTAGCCCAGTTCGGTGGTGCATACCGGGGTGAAATCCTTCGGATGGGAAAACAGGATGGCCCAATGGTCGCCAATCCATTCGTGGAAATTCAGCGTGCCTTCGGTGCTTTCAACGGTAAAGTCCGGTGCCTCGTCGCCAATACGGATTGCCATGTTTGTTCTCCTTATTATGGGGTCGTAGGGACAACCGTCAGAATCGGTGTACCTCTCCAACGGCATTCAGGTTCGGTGATGAACCTGTCAACGCGGATCAGTATAGGAGACGCGGCAAGACAAGGGCGTTACCGCTGGCCCTAATCTTTAAGTCATTGAATTCAAAAAATGACAAAACAGCCAGACCGATACGCCATCGATCTGACTGTTTCTGAGTAAAACCCGACGCCACTAAACCCGGACGTTGCGTCCTGGCAGCGACGAGCGCTGGCTGGTCTCCCAATCCTGTACCAGACCGACGGGCGCATCCGAGGCCGGCAGCATGTTGCGCCCGCGCACCAGATCGCTGGCCCGTTCGGCGAGCATGATGGTCGGCGCGTTGAGGTTGCCGTTCGGTTCGGTCGGGAACACCGACGAGTCGATCACGCGCAACCCGGCAATGCCATGCACACGCAACTCGGAATCGACCACAGCCATGTCGTCCTCGCCCATGCGGCACGAGCCGCAAGGATGGTAGGTGCTTTCGAGGTTTTCCCGCACGAAGGCATCGAGTTCTTCATCGCTGGTCACCTCTGCTCCAGGGGCAATTTCGCCGTCGCGGAAGCGATCCATGGCCTTCTGGCCAATGATCTCCCGGGTCAGGCGGATGCAGCGGCGGAATCCTTCGCGGTCCTCTTCGCGTTGCAGGTAGTTGAACTGGATCTGCGGATGCTCGTACGGGTCAGCCGAACGGGCGCGCACATAGCCGCGGCTCTTGGGTTTGTTCGGCCCGGTGAGCACCATGAAGCCGTGGCCCTTGATCGGTTTGTTGCCGTCGTAACGCATGGCGGCCGGCAGAAAGTGGAACTGGATGTCCGGCCAACGCAGCCCCTTGTCCGAGCGAATGAAACCACCGGCCTCGAAATGGTTGGTGGCGCCGAGGCCGTCCTTGAACAGCAGCCAGCGCAGACCGATCATCAGTTTGCTCAGCGGGTCCATTTTGCTGTTGAGCGTCACCGGTTCCTTGCAGCCGAACTGGATGTACACCTCGGCGTGATCCTGCAGGTTCTCCCCTACCCCAGGCAGGTCATGACGCACGCTGATCCCGGCTTTGCGCAGGACTTCGGCCGGGCCGATTCCGGAGCGTTGCAACAGGTGCGGCGATCCGATCGGCCCTGAAGAAATCAGTACTTCGCGGTTGCAATAAACCTGATGGGTCTCGCCGTTGTGGTCATACATGACGCCGACCGCGCGCTTGCCTTCAAGGATGATCTGCCGGGTCATCGCGTGGGTGATCACGGTCAGGTTCGGACGGCCCATGGCCGGGCGCAAATAAGCGTTGGCCGTGGAGCAGCGCACGCCGTTTTTCACGGTCATGTGCATGGCACCAAACCCTTCCTGCATGTAACCGTTGCAGTCTTCGGTCTTGATGTAACCAGCTTCGGCACCGGCGTCCACCCACGCCCCATACAGCGGGTTTTTCATGTGGTTGCCGTTGGTGGTGTGCAACGGCCCCGTGCCGCCGCGATAGCCGTCGCCGCCCTCTTCATAGTGTTCTGCCCGTTTGAAGTAAGGCAGGCAATTGCGGTAGCCCCAACCCTGGGCACCCAGCGATTCCCACTCGTCAAAGTCATAGGCATGACCACGGATATAGACCAGGCCGTTGATCGACGACGAGCCGCCGAGCACCTTGCCCCGTGGGCAGTGAATGCGTCGCCCGTTGAGGAACGGCTCTGGCTCGGTTTCGTAGCGCCAGTTGTACTTCTTGGTGTTCATCGGGATCGAGAACGCGCTCGGCATCTGGATCACCACACTGCGGTCACTGCCACCGAATTCCAGTACCAGAACGGAGGTGGCCGGGTCTTCGCTCAAGCGGTTGGCCAACACACAACCCGCGGAGCCGGCACCAATGATGATGTAGTCGTATTTTTGCGTCGCCATGGTTATCTCCCGGCTTCCGATTCGTTGAAAACAGGCGTCGAGCGAAAGGTCAGCGAGTCGCCAGTGGTGTATTGCGGAGAGGTTTTTTCGATGTGCTGAATGACGGTTTCTTCGCGCTTGAGGTCGATCGAGCGGCTGAACCAGTAGTACACCAGCCCCGAAACGATCAGCCCGACCAGCCAGGCGATGTCGATGCTGCCCAGGGCTTTGGCGAGCGGGCCGACATAGACTTCGCGCTGTTCAACGCCGTCGTAGATGTAGAAGAACGGGATCATCGATATGAAACCGATGGCGTACGCGGCGATGCCACGCAGGCCCCAGTTGCCGTAGATGTTGCCGTGGGGCATGAAGAAATGCGGGATGGCGTAGCGGCCTTTGCGCACGAAGAAGTAGTCCGTCAGGTTGACCGAGGTCCAAGGCACCAGGAAGTACAGCATCACCACCAGGTAGATCCCCAGCACCGACAAGCCTTTGCCCGAACTCTGGATGCTCAGGGCCACGCCCAGTTGCAGCAGGATCACAAAACCGATCGCCAGAATGCGTGCCTTGCGGGTCGGCTCGATGTGCTTGATGGAATCGACACAGGTCAGCGTGGTCAGTTTGGCGCTGTAGATGTTCATCGCGATCACCGGCAGGAACGCCAGGATAGTAATCACCACCACCGCCGTGCCCATCAGTGGCGAAACGGTGTTGCCGACTTGCCCGAGGGCGACCAGTACATCCGTGGAATGCAGGTGATCGGCCAACCAGCCACCCACCGAAATCATCCATGCACCGGATAACGAAGCGCCCAAAAACACCACCGCAATCAGCTTGCCACTGGAGGTGTTCTTCGGCAGGTAACGGGAATAATCGGACACGTACGGGGCGTAGGCGATGTTGTAACTGGCCGCCGCGGCGAACTGGGCGATGAAACCGGTCCAGTTGAAGCCCAGCGGCACGGGAGCCACTTCACCGGCAGCCAGTGCCGGCATCACGGCATCGGGCACCCAGCCCATCATTACCGCAAGCGTTACCAGGCCGTACAGCGGAATCGACAGGTACAACGCCCATTTGAAGCTGCGGTGCATCCAGTCATGACCGAGGATCGCGAGGATCGCCGCCGGTACCGTCACTGCCACCGCAATCACCCAGGGTTCGAACCCGAATAAGGTGTGCAAACCCTGCATCATCAACACCAGGTTGACGATGTTGAATCCGGCAAACACAAACAGCGTCGCCAGCAGCACGAGGATCACACCGCGATAACCGAACTGTGCACGGGACTGGATCATTTGCGGCAAGCCCAGGTGCGGGCCTTGGGAACCATGGAACGCCATGAACAGGGTGCCGAACATAATGCCCAGCGTGCCGGCGAGTGTGGTCCAGAGCGCGGTCAGACCGACGCTTGGGCCAACGAAGCCGATGGTCATGGTGAAGAAGGTGAAATTGCCGAGGAACCAGAACGGGCCTTGGCTGGACAGTTTGTCGGTGCGTTCGTGTTCCGGGATGAAGTCGATCGAGTGGCTTTCGACGACAGTTTTGCCGTCGAGGAGCGACACGCTGGGTGCGGCTTTGGCGTCAGTATTCATGATTGTCTCTTATTGTTGGAAGATCATGACGAGATAACTGCGTTCTTTCGGTGAACGACGCCCCTGTGGGAACGAACCCCACAGGGTTTGAGTCAGCCATGACTCAGGGAAGCGTGATCCAGACGGCTTTGGTCTCCAGCAGGTAATCGAGCTGCTCGGCGCCCAGGTCCTTGCCGAATCCGGACTGTTTGTAGCCACCGAACGGCATCGACGGGTCGAGGGTGCCATGGGCGTTGACGTAGACCGAACCGGCCTTCAACCGTGGGATCAGGCTGTGCACCTTGCCCAGGTCATTGGAGTACAGCGCGGCAGCCAGGCCGTACAGCGAGTCATTGGCCAGGGCCAGCGCCTCTTCCTCATCGTCAAACGGTGCGGTGACCAGCACCGGGCCAAAGATCTCCTCCTGGACAATGCGCATGTCGTTGCGGCAATGGGCGAAGATGGTCGGCTCGACGAAGAAGCCAGGGCCATCTACTGGCTGGCCGCCGTAGACCAGTTCGGCGCCTTCTTGCTTGCCGGTTTCGATGTACTCGGTCACCCGCTGCTTTTGCAATGCCGAGACCAACGGGCCAATGAAACAGTCTGGATCCAGGCCCGGTGCAATCTTCAGCGTGCGGGTGTAGGCGATCAGTTCGCGCAAAAATTCGTCGTAAACACTGCGATGAATATAGGCGCGTGTACCGGCGTCGCACACCTGGCCCGAGTTGAAAAACACACCGTTGGCGACCGCTTGCGCCGCCGCTGGAATATCGGCATCGGCTAACACGATTACCGGTGATTTTCCTCCCAGTTCCAGAGTTAGTCGCTTCATTTCGTCCAGCGCCGCACGCCCGACGGTACGACCGACCGGGGTTGAACCGGTAAAGGTCAATTTGTCGATGCCAGGGTGCGTGGCCATCGCTGCGCCGACCACGCTGCCGCGTCCCGAGACGATGTTGATCACGCCGTCGGGAATCCCGGCTTCCTGCACCAGTTCGGCAAACCGCAGGGCTGAAAGCGAAGTCAGTTCAGCGGGTTTGACCACCACGGTGCAACCGGTGGCCAACGCGGCGCCGAGCTTCCAGGCCATGGTTTGCAACGGGAAGTTCCACGGCACGATAGCGCCGACCACACCCACCGCTTCCTTGCGGGTATAGGCCAGGTAATTGCCCGGCAGCGAAGGTTCTACGGTGCGTCCGTGCAGCTTGGTCGCCCAACCGGCGAAATAACGCAAGGTATCTACCGTGCCCTGGATATCGACGTCCTTGGCAAACGCTGCGGACTTACCCATGTCAATCGATTCGATTTCTGCCAGTTCTGCGGCGTTCTGCTCAACCAGGTCCGCCAGGCGCTGTATCAGGCGTTCACGTTCCGCCGGTTTGGCCTGACTCCAGGCACCGCCGTCGAACTGAGCGCGAGCGGCTTGCACGGCGCGGTCCAGGTCCTCGGTAGTGCCCATCGGAATGCGCGTGATCAGGCCCTCGGTCGACGGCTCGATGACGTCAGAAGTCTGTCCGTCGCTGGCCTCGACAAAGGCGCCACCGATGAACATTTTCTGGACCTTGCTGAGGAAGGTCTGGGTCGCTTCGGATACACCGAATTTTTGCAGGTACTGCTTAACACTCGCGTCCATTTTTCATGCCCTCTGTGCGGCGGTCAGTTCACGCCGTAGCCGTGGTGGTTTCGCTCACGGCGTGCTTCGCCTGAGCCCGCTCATGGAAGATGAACCCAATGCTGTTGAGCAGCAGTTGCGCCGCCAGAATCGAAGTCATACCGCTCGGGTCATACACCGGTGCAACCTCTACCAGGTCCATACCAACGATGTTGCCTTTGCTGCGCTTGGCCAGGGCCTGGATGATTTCCAGCACTTCGTAGTAGAGGAAGCCACCGTGGCTTGGGGTACCGGTGCCCGGGGCGATGGACGGGTCGAAACCGTCGATGTCTATCGTGATGTAGTAGTTGATGTTTTGCGGGATCAGCGCCAGCACACCCTCGACACCAAGGCGGCGGACATCACGTACCGAAAGGATTTTCGAGCCGGCGGCATGGGCGGCTTCATAGTCATCGCGGTTGGAGGACGAGACGTTGCGAATGCCCATCTGGGTCATGCCGACAATGTGGTTCATTTCCGAGGCGCGGCGCAGCGGGTTGCCATGGCCGTAGCGAACACCGTGGCGTTCGTCGACGAAGTCCAGGTGCGCATCGAAGTGGATGATGTGGATCGGGCCGCGGCCCTCGAAGGCTTTGATGACGGGGGCGTGAACCGAGTGGTCGCCGCCGAGTACGACGGGCATGACGCCGGCATCGAGGATCTTGCGCACGGCGTATTCGGTGTTCTCGTTACTGGTGACCATGTCGGTGTGCACAATGTCGGCGTCACCGACATCGACCATGCGCACGTCGGCGGCGGTCAGATACATCACGTCATCTTCGTGGTCATAGGCGCCGGCGTGGCCGAAGGAGAACAGCGTCGATGCTTCGCGAATCCCGCGTGGCCCGAAGCGTGCGCCGGAGCGCCACTGGGTACCCATGTCGTTGGGCACGCCGAGTACCGCGACGTCGGCATCCAATGCATCCCAATCGGTGCACACCGGGGATTTGCCAAAGGTGCAATGACCTACGAATGGCAGGTTCAGGCGACCGGATTCATAACCGTTATTCGACATTTCAAGCCTCTCCACTTTTTGTTATCGGCTGGGCGGACTGCAAGGCGACCGCCGTTGGATTGACTATGGGCGCAGGTTTTCGTGGAAAAAATGCTAAACATCAGATACTCATATCGGCATTGCCGATGCATCCACACGTGGGAGGTCCAAGGTGATTCAGCTACACGATGTCGATCTGAAGTTGCTCAGGGTGTTTGCCACGATTGTCAGGTGCGGGGGCTTTAGCGCCGCGCAAGCGGCGTTGAATGCCGGCCAGTCGACGATCAGCGAACAGATGACGCATCTGGAAACCCGGCTCGGGGTCAAACTTTGTCAGCGCGGACGCAGCGGGTTTCGCCTGACCGAGCAAGGCGTGGCGATTCATGAAGCGACTCAGCGGCTATTGTCGGCCGTGGAGAACTTCTGCATGGACGCCGACGTGCTCAAGCAGCACATCAGCGGCAAGCTCAACCTCGGGATCATCGACACCACCATCACCGACCCCGATTCGCCGCTGCCACGCACCACTCAACGCTTCGTGTCCSGGGGGCACGACGTGCACCTCAACGTCTACGTAGGCGCCCCCGCCGAACTCGAAGAACGGGTGCTCGACGGCCGACTGCACCTGGCCATCGGGCACTTCCCGATCCATGTGCCGGGGCTGCTGCATACCCCGCTATACCAAGAAGCCCTTGGCTTGTATTGCGGGCGCCGGCATCCGCTGTATGGCAGCAAGGCCGAAGGTGACGAACTGCTGGAAGAAATTGCCGCAAGCCGCATTGTCGTGCGCGGCTACATGCAGCAATACGACCTTGAACATTTGGGTGTCAGCAAAGCCGCCGCGACCGTGGACAACATCGAGGCGCTGGCAATTTTGTTGATTTCCGGTGCCTACCTGGGTTTTCTGCCGGCGCACTTCGCCGCGCAGTGGATCAAGACCGGGGAGATGCACCAACTGGCGCCGAACAGCCTGCAGTTGATGTCGCCATTTGACGTGATTACCCGACGCGGCACCGCCCCGCYGCCGATCCTCCAGGCCTTCCTTGAGGACCTGGCGGCCAGCTCGCGTAAAAACGCCAAAGACTGAGATCCGCTCGCCACACCGGAGCAGCGCCCGGCATACTGATTGACGCAGCCACCCCGCTCACCACCCTTGCAGGCCCGTTATGCGCATCCACGTCACCTTCATCGACCGCGTCGGCATCACCCAGGAAGTGCTGGCCCTGCTCGGTGGGCGCCGGTTCAATCTGGACGCCGTCGAGATGGTGCCGCCGAACGTTTACATCGATGCGCCAACCCTCGGCGCCGAGGTGCTGGAAGAGTTGCGCGAGGCCTTTCTCGGCGTGCAGGGCGTGCAAGCGGTGACGATGGTCGACATCCTTCCGGGACAACGGCGAAGCTTGCAGCTCGATGCCTTGTTGGCCGCCAGCACCGACGCTGTGTTGGCGGTGGACGACCGGGGTTTTGTGCTGCTGGCCAACCCGGCGCTGATTGCCCTCTGTGGTCGCGAACCGGCCGGCGAATCGCTGACGGCACTGTTTGATGATCCTTCCTTGCAACACACGTTGATCGAACACGGTTTTCGCCTGCCCATGCACGAGGTCAGCCTCGGCGGTCAGACGTTGCTGCTGGACGCCATGCCCATCACCGGCGCAGGCGCCCTGCTGACCCTGTATCAGCCGAACCGCATCGGCGAACGCCTGTCGGCGCTGCACCATGACCATGCCGAAGGGTTCGATGCGCTGCTGGGCGAGTCCCCGGCGATTCGCACGCTCAAGGCCCGTGCCCAACGGGTGGCCGCGCTCGACGCGCCGTTGTTGATCCAGGGTGAAACCGGCACCGGCAAAGAGCTGGTCGCCCGCGCCTGCCACGCGATCAGTGCACGGCATGATTCGCCCTTTCTCGCCCTGAACTGCGCGGCACTCCCGGAAAGCCTCGCAGAAAGTGAACTGTTCGGCTACGCCGCCGGAGCCTTCACCGGCGCCCAGCGTGGCGGCAAACTCGGCCTGCTGGAACTGGCCGACCAGGGCACAGTGTTCCTCGATGAAGTCGGTGAGATGTCGCCTTACCTGCAGGCCAAGTTGCTGCGCTTTTTGAGCGACGGCTGCTTTCGCCGGGTCGGTGGTGATCGCGAGGTCAAGGTCAACGTTCGTGTGCTGAGCGCGACCCACCGTGATCTGGAAAAAATGGTCAGCGAAGGCCACTTTCGCGAAGACCTGTTCTACCGCCTCAATGTGCTCAACCTGCAAGTACCACCGCTGCGCGAACGCGGCCACGACATCCTGTTGATGGCCAATCACTTCATGCAACAGGCCTGCGCACAGATCCAGCGCCCGGTGTGCCGCTTGGCGCCGAGCACCTTTGCCGCCCTGCTCGGCAACCGCTGGCCGGGCAATGTGCGTCAGCTGCAAAACGTGATTTTCCGGGCGGCGGCGATTTGCGAAAACCCGCTGGTGGACATCGACGATCTGGACATCGCCAGAACCGCGGTAGAGCGGCAAAACGACGGTGAAGTGGGCAGCCTTGAAGAGGCTGTCGAGGGATTCGAAAAGAACCTGCTGGAGCAGCTCTATCGCAGCTATCCGTCCAGCCGCTTGCTCGCGGCGCGCCTGCAAACCTCCCACAGCGCCATTGCCATTCGCTTGCGCAAATATGGCATTCCCACCAAATCCTGAAGCCCGGCCCCCAGACAACACAAATCCCCTGTGGGAGCGGGCTTGCCCGCGATAGCGATGTGACATTCAGCATTGATGTTGACTGACACTCCCTCATCGCGGGCAAGCCCGCTCCCACAGGGGATTTGGATTGTCTTGAAATCACTACATCGTATCGATATCAAGACAGCCTGCCGCGAGCCCGTGTTTTCCTGCCCTGCTCGTCGCCCTCCTCTTCTCCGTATTGATTTCAATACAGACAACCCCTCTCGGCTTTCACAAAAACAAGTCAACTCATTGATTTTTAACAACTAACCAACATTGGCACCACCCTTGCTATCACTCTCCCAACCACGCTCGCTGCCTCGCACGAGCCTGTAAACGTCATCCGCCACCAGCAGCGGATGGGTCTGAACAATGAGGAGCTGTTATGAGCGAATTGCGTTTTACCGTCGATCACGAATGGCTACGGCTTGAGCAGGATGGCCTGGTCACCGTTGGCATCACGCCGTATGCCCAGCAGGCGTTGGGTGATGTGGTGTTCGTGCAAGTGCCCGAGTTGGGGACATTCGGCGCCGGTGATGAAGCGGCGGTGTTGGAGTCGGTGAAAGCGGCCAGCAACATTGGCATGCCGCTGGACGGCGAAGTGGTCGAGGTCAACGCGACACTGGAAACCGCTCCCGAATTGGTCAACGAAGATCCCTTGGGCGAAGGCTGGTTCTTTCGTTTCAAACCGGCCGATGCCGAGGCCATTCACCACCTGCTGGATCATGACGCCTACGCGCGCCTGACCCAGGAATCCGCCGAAGCCTGAAGCCATACAACCCCTTTACGCTCTCCACACAGGACACCACCATGTTCAGCAAACACGACCAGATCAAAGGCTACGACGACGAACTGCTGGCAGCGATGAACGCCGAAGACGCACGGCAAGAGCACCACATCGAACTGATCGCTTCGGAGAACTACACCAGTCAACGGGTGATGGAAGCGCAAGGCAGCGGTCTGACGAACAAGTACGCTGAAGGCTATCCGGGCAAGCGCTATTACGGCGGTTGCGAACACGTAGACGTGGTCGAGCAACTGGCGATTGATCGGGCCAAACAATTGTTCGGTGCTGATTACGCCAACGTGCAACCGCACTCTGGCAGCCAGGCCAACGCCGCGGTGTTCCTCGCACTGCTGCAAGCCGGCGACACCGTGCTGGGCATGAGCCTGGCCCATGGCGGTCACTTGACCCATGGGGCCAAAGTCAGTTTTTCCGGAAAACTCTACAACGCCGTGCAGTACGGCATCGACACCGCGACCGGCCTGATCGATTACGATGAAGTCGAACGCATGGCGGTCGAACATCAGCCGAAGATGATCATTGCCGGGTTCTCCGCTTACTCCAAGACCTTGGACTTTCCACGTTTCCGTGTGATTGCCGACAAGGTTGGCGCTTATCTGTTTGTCGACATGGCCCACGTTGCGGGGCTGGTGGCGACCGGTCTGTACCCGAATCCAATTCCATTCGCCGACGTCGTCACCACGACCACCCACAAAACCCTGCGCGGTCCGCGTGGTGGCTTGATCCTGGCCAAAGCCAATCCGGAATTGGAGAAAAAACTCAACGCGGCGGTGTTCCCCGGCGGTCAGGGCGGTCCGCTGATGCATGTGATCGCCGCCAAAGCGGTGTGCTTCAAGGAAGCGCTGGAGCCGGGTTTCAAAACCTATCAGGCGCAGGTGATCCGCAATGCCCAGGCGATGGCCAAGGTGTTTATCGACCGTGGGTTCGATGTCGTGTCCGGCGGCACCGACAACCACCTGTTCCTGGTCAGCCTGATTCGTCAGGGCCTGACCGGCAAAGACGCTGATGCCGCCCTCGGTCGCGCGGGGATCACGGTGAACAAAAACGCCGTGCCCAATGACCCACAATCCCCGTTCGTGACCTCGGGCCTGCGCATCGGTACACCGGCGATCACCAGCCGCGGTTTCAAAGAAGCCCAGAGCATCGAACTGGCCGGCTGGATCTGCGACCTGCTTGATCACCTCGGCGATGCCGAAGTCGAGGCGCAAATCGCGAAAAAAGCCGCTGCAGTGTGCAGTGACTTCCCGGTCTACCGCGACTGATCAAACACCACTGGTCCCTGTGGGAGCGAGCCTGCTCGCGAATGCGAACTGACATTCAACATTGATGTCGGCTGACACTCCGCATTCGCGAGCAGGCTCGCTCCCACAATTGGATTGTGTGCTGACTGACAGGTTGTCGTAGCCGCCTCTGCCCTCTCGAAAAAAGAAAATACACATGAACTCAATCGTGGAATCAACCGGCCCCACCCCGGCCAAAATGCAAGTCGGCGTCAAACTGCGCGGTGCGGAAAAGGTCGCGCGGATTCCGGTCAAGATCATCCCGACCGATGAGCTCCCGCGCAAACCCGACTGGATCCGGGTGCGCATGCCGATTTCTCCCGAGGTCGACCGGATCAAGCAACTGCTGCGCAAACACAAGCTGCACAGCGTCTGTGAAGAAGCTTCCTGCCCGAACCTCGGCGAGTGTTTTTCCGGTGGCACCGCGACCTTCATGATCATGGGGGACATCTGCACCCGTCGGTGCCCGTTCTGCGATGTCGGCCACGGTCGGCCGAAACCGCTGGACGCCGATGAGCCGATGAACCTCGCCGTGGCCATCGCCGATCTGCGCCTGAAATACGTGGTGATCACGTCGGTGGACCGCGACGATCTGCGCGACGGTGGCGCCCAACACTTTGTCGATTGCCTGCGTGAAATCCGCAAACTGTCGCCAGGCGTGCAGCTGGAAACCCTGGTTCCGGATTACCGGGGGCGTATGGACGTTGCGCTGGCGATCACCGCGACTGAGCCGCCGGATGTCTTCAACCACAATTTGGAAACCGTGCCGCGCCTGTATAAAGCGGCACGGCCAGGTTCGGATTTTGAGTGGTCACTGGACCTGTTGCAGAAGTTCAAGTTGCTGGTCTCGTCCGTACCGACCAAGTCCGGCCTGATGCTCGGCCTTGGCGAAACCGACGAGGAAGTGATCGAGGTCATGCAGCGAATGCGTGAGCACGACGTCGACATGCTCACGCTTGGCCAGTACCTGCAACCGTCGCGCAGCCACTTGCCCGTCCAGCGCTTCGTGCACCCGGACGTGTTTGCCTGGTTCGCCGAGGAAGGCTTGCGCATGGGGTTCAAGAACGTCGCCTCCGGCCCGTTGGTGCGCTCGTCTTACCATGCGGACCAACAGGTTCAGGGTGCGAAGTCGCTTGCTTGAATGCTGAGGCGTGTCGACAGGAGAGAAAGTGACGGGCATAAAAAAACGCCAGACCGGTTAGGTTCTGGCGTTTTTTTATACAGAATATGGCAGGGGCGGCTGGATTTGAACCAACGCATGGCAGGATCAAAACCTGCTGCCTTACCGCTTGGCGACGCCCCTGTAGCAGTTGCTACGTGTGGGCGGGAATTTACCAACTTTCACGCCGTCGGGGAAGCCCCCATAGAAAATAAATTTGTTCTAAAACAGCCACTTAACATTAATCTATTTCAGATACAACGGGCGCTGCTGCAGATTAAGCCCATGGCTGATGACTGGTCACACAGTGCTGCTGTTTGTTGTAGCTGAAAAAAGTGAAGGCCAGCACCAAGTGCCGGCCGTATGTCACTGGGCAGTGGCGGTCTTGAACTTGGTCCAGGTGCGCATGCGCGCCCGCATATCGGATTGGGAAATGTCCTTGCCCGGAATCAGCCGTTCATACGTGGCTTCATCGAGGTAGATGTCCGGGTTGTTGCGCATGGCCGCATCGACACTCGGCCGCGCCTTGGCGCTGGAGGTGGGGTAGCCGGTGAAGTTGCTGATGGCGGCCATGTTCTGCGGGCGCATGACGAAGTTGATGAACGCATAGGCGTACTCCGGATGTTTGGCGTCGACCGGAATCGCCATGGTGTCCATCCAAACCGTGGTGCCTTCACGGGGAACGCGGTATTGAAATGTGGTTTTCTTGCCGGCGGTGTCCGACGTCCGTTGCGCCTGCGTCATGTCCCCGCTGTAGCCGAGTGACAGGCACAGGTTGCCATTGACTAGATCGGTCACCGGTTGCGACTGGAATTTGCGAATGTACGGCCGCAGTTTCATCAACAAATCACTGGCGGCGGTGAGGTCCGCCGGTTTGGCGCTGCGTGGGTCCTTGCCCAGATAATTGAGCACCACCGCCAGTACTTCATCC
>NZ_JBFUKU010000026.1:0-36887 GCF_056400685.1 Pseudomonas sp. P5_A12
CCCCTTGTACCGACTGCATCTGCTGGAGAGTGCCGACCGGGTATTGGTGGTCGAAGGCGAGAAAGCCTGTGATGCGGCCCGCACACTGGTTCCGGACCTGCTGTGCATGACATGGGCCGGGGGCTGCGGTGCCGTCAAGCAGACCGACTGGACCCCGCTAGCAAGCAAGGAGGTGTGGTTGTGGCCTGACTGCGACTCGCAGCGTTACAAAGATTTCGACCCCCGTGCAGGCGAGTATCTTCCGTACTACGAGCAACCGGGCGCCAAGGCCATGGCCAAAATCGCCGATATCTTGCGGGGGCTGGGCTGCACCGTACATCTGGTGAAGGTCCCAGAACCCGGCAGTGACTGGTGTGACGGCTTCGACTTGGCGGACGCGCTGGCCAATGGCTGGAGCACGCAGGACGTCATTACGTACATGGATGAGAACAGCGCCGCCCCGGACGACCCAACTGCTGACGTGCAGATAGCCTCTGTGTCGGAGGACGAGCCACCGTCCTGGATGGATGACCTGCCGCCCGAGGATGAGGGGCAGATCCATACCCGATTAGTCGACGTTACGGACGACTACATGCCGCCAGCGCTGGCCGATATTACGTCGCCTAGGCAGCGCAAGTCGGGCAAAAAAAAATCGCCACCGACGGACTATCCGCCCTTTACCGTCAAGGGTGCGGCGCCTAGCAAACCGGCGTTTATCTCGGCGGTCAACATGAACCAGAAGTATTTGGCCGCGTGGTTTGAGTGGAGGTGGTTTGAGGTTCTGCGCTACTGCAATACCAACAAAACATGGTTCGAATACCGTGATGGCCATTGGTACAAGGATCAAAAAGGGCACGTCCTGCTTCAGTCGAAAATGGTCTGCGACACCTACGCCCTCAACAGACCGCCCTTCATGAACCGCAAAACTTATTGTGACGTGGAGCAGATCGCCCGCACGCTGGAAAACTTTTCCGTCACCGCCGACATATGGGACAGCAACCCGCTGCTACTAGGTACGCCTGACTCCACGGTGGATATGGACACTGGCGAGACCTACGCCCCACGAAGCGAGGATTACATCACCAAATCTACCGCCATCAGTCCTGCCCCTAAAGGTTCAGTCCCTAGGCTATTTCTGAAATTTCTGCGGGAAGTCACCAACAACGACCCCGAACTAATTCGTTATCTGCAACAGTTCTGCGGCTACTGCCTGACCGGGATGACCGACAAACACAAGTTCTTTTTCATTTACGGTCCAGGTGGCAACGGCAAGTCAGTGTTCCTCAATATCCTGCAATGGATTCTTGGGGACTACGCGACAGTTGCGGCACCGGGAACGTTCATCGCCACCCAATACCAAAAGCACACAACTGATCTGGCCATGTTAAAGGGTTCCCGTCTGGCGACCACGAGCGAGACGGGTGAAGGGCAGAAGTGGGACGAAGACCGGGTGAAACGGGTAACTGGGGGGGAACTGATGACCGCTCGATTCCTGTACGGCCAAAACTTCACCTACTTCCCGCAATTCAAGCTGGCGTTCATCAGTAATAACAAACCAAATCTCTCCAACGTCGACGCGGCGATACGGCGCCGGATCTACATCATTCCGTTTCTGTACACGCCGGCCACGCCCGATGAAGGACTGGAAAGGAAACTGCGCGATGAAGGTTCAGAGATTCTGCGCTGGATGCTTGATGGATGGTTTGACCTGAAAGCTAACGGGTTCTTGATCCCGCAAGTAGTGGCCGACGCGACAGCGGAATATTTTGACGAACAGGACGTCATTGCTGAATGGGCAGGCGAATATTCCGAGCTTGGGCCGATATCTGGGGCAACCCCTTTTTTGGAGACCAAAAAGAAGCTGTATGCCAGTTATGTGAGAAATTGCGCGGAGGTGGGTGAGCCCCCCAAAAAACAAACAGCCTTCACACAAGCGCTGATCCGAATGGGTTGCGAGAACGCTTGGGTGGATGGTGTTAGAGGTCTTAAAGGGATACGCCTCAAAAGCCCCGGCACCGCACCCGACCGACGCGAGCAGCCGGATAACGGATCCGATTACGCCCATAAGGACGACTAACATATTCGTGCAGGTGATTCAGAGCCCGGCCTTTTGCGTCGGGCTTTTTTATGAACCGCCTGCGAGAACCACACTTTTTGCTCTTACCACGCTTTTACCACGCTTTTTTAAAAAAGTGGGGTTGGCTGGAAGCCACGTGTTTTGTGGCCTGCAGGCTTTACACCACACCCACCACACTTTTTCCGTATTAAACAACTTAATACATGTGAATTAAATATAATTACTGCTAATGGGCATAATAAAAAATCTACATATAGGGTAACAATACCCAGGAAAGTGTAGAAACGTGGTAGAACTTATTTTTTAATCCCCCATACGACCCTCTAAAAACCTATATAACCCACACTCTAAAAACGAAGTGTGGTAAATCGAGGCAGCGACCCAGGTCTCGCGCTGACACCTGTCGCTCGCCCTCGACGAAATGTTTACGCGCCGGCAAAGGCAGGTCTCTCGCCCTGAATGCACTGACCCGCGTGCAGGCAGCCCTTGGCTGTAGCGGGGCAAGCTTGGTTGACCGCCGACGCTCATCTGCTGGCATGCTGAAACGAGACTTCATAGATCACCACAACTTGGCCGAGCAGTGTGAAATGCCTCCAGGCTGCGCCGCCCGACTGATCCACAGTCACCCGGAATGGGCGCCGCCACCATCCGCCGCCAGCCATCCGAACCACTCGATGCCCCCGCACCGCTCTAATTTAGCAGCACGTCAATAGTGGGCTACAACCCCGGTATAGGTTCTTCCGTGCAAAATGATTGCACGGGTAATTCGAGGCCCGACTTTCGCCAAGTTCATCGCGTAAAATGAGTGACCACCATGCCTGATCCTCAATCAATGAATCGATCAGCCGTTCGCTTACCTGCCTCGGCTTCGTAGCTGGACAGCACCGGCTGCGATTTCAAATCAACGGGACATACTCCCTTAGCTGTTCGCTAGTTCAATATCTGCCTGCTATGACTGGCCGGTATGGGTTATTGATTCGGTCACGACGGACAGAAAAACGGCCAATTGCTGCCTTTCACGACCGCCCGCTTTGAGGCTAGAGTGCGCCAAACCCCGTTAGCCGCTTCTACTCTGGAACGTTTTGGCCGTGGGCTTGGAGAGGTAACTAGTGAGCAAGGAATATTACCGGGTCGACCAAGGGCAAATGCCAACCGACTATCCCACCCACCGGCATTCGGGCGAGTTCTGGGAGCAACTGGGTCGCACTGTTGCAACTTACGGCTTTCTGGAGCAGGTATTGGGACGGGCCATTTTCGCCCTGACCGCAACGCGCAGGTATACCCAGGACGAGCTCGTGCCAGCTTATAGCAATTGGCTAGGCCAGCTTGAACGGGCGCTGTCAGATCCTCTCGGAGGGCTCATTAATGGGTACGACAATGCCCTGCGCAACTACCATGAACGGCCCGTCAGCAATCTTGAGCAAATGGTAGAGGACTTGCGACAAGTTGCCCAGTTGCGCAACGTGCTATGCCATGGCGCTTGGCAGGTACCGGATGCCAATGGTAAGTCTCTGCCGTTGTTTGTTGATCGAAAGCAGAGGATCTTCGCCACGAGCATCGATGTCGCCTACCTTCAGCAGGTCCGCGCTCATGTGGCCGGCCTCGTCTGTGCGGTTATTAACTCCATCAGCAGCATCGGCTTACAGTTCCCTGGATCAGTCGGCCCGGGCGAGTGCATCCTAAAGCCAAGTTCAACGAGCGAAACTTGAGCCCAATGAGGCCTAATGCTTCTAGGCGCTAGCCGCCTAACAGTTCGTCCACTTTCCATTGTGGGTTCCTGCAGGTAAGATTGCGAGACATCGAATTGCCATCAATCAATTTTTCACTCGACTAAAGGGATATTTATGAGCCTAAGAATCTTATTGGACGACCAGATAAATAAACTTTTTAGTGATAATCCAGAACTACAAACAGTTAACAAAAACCAATTTGAAATAGCGGTAGCTTCCTTCGCGAATTTAAAACACCTTAATGGAATTGAGTTGGATGATCTTGTAGACGGAATTATGGGTGAAGGTGGTGATGAAGGAATTGATCATTGCTACTTATTTTGCAACGGTTCTCTTATATTAGATGAATCACACCCAATAAACAAAGAAAGCCACGTGAAAGTAAAATTCTTCCAGGCGAAGAAAGAAACCGGCTTTTCAAGTGATGGATTTCGCAAGACTAAAGAAGGCATTGAAGAGATCTTCGACCTAGAGATAGATTTGAAAAATCTTACAAAAATAGGTGCCAACTCAGATTTCATAGAAAAAGCAGACCTTATTCGAAAAATCTATAGAGCCTGCGGTCTTGCTAGAGCAAAGTTTAGCTGCGAAGTATTCTATATAACCATCGCGACCGACTTAAACATCCCTCAAAAAATAAAACACCTCGAACATCAGCTAATAAACAACTCTTTAAATATTCCATTTGAAGTCAACTACTTAGGCGCTCAAGAGCTACTAAACTTAACCGAGTCCATCGACGAGCTAATCGAAGTAAATTTCATATCTCAACCACTAGAGATTAAAGAGCGTGATGTAAAAACCAGCGGATACTCAGGCTTTGTCACTGGAAACGAACTAGTCAAATGCTTATTAGATGAAAAGGGGAAATTCAAAAGCCATTTAACAGAGGGTAATGTTAGATTCTTTTTGGGTGAAGACACGTCAATAAACTCATCCATAATAGAAACAGCTGGAAGTAAAATAAAGTCTGACATTTTTTGGGCAATGAATAACGGACTGACGATAATTGGTGACGCTGTGGCACCGTTGGGAAGCAACCAATATTCTGTAACGAATCCGCAAATCGTTAATGGGTGCCAAACCATTCACTGCCTTCACGCCGCATATGAGGAAGCTGGTGAACTTCCAAAGAACCTGAAAGTTTTTGTAAAGATCGTCAACACAAACGACTTAGAAGTTCAAACAGATATTATTAGCGCAACCAATTCACAAAATCCTGTTAAAACTGCCAGCTTAAAGGCAAACGACAACATACAAAGAAACATTGAAAAACACCTTGGAAAGTCAGGAATATATTACGAGCGAAGAGAAAATTATTACAAGCGTCAAGGCCACACGGGAAACAAAGTAATAGGGCTTCTTAAAATGGCCCAAATTATTAATACTGTCGCCAATAAAGAAGCCGTAATTTCTCTCAACGATACTGGCGGACTTTTCTCCTCAGAAGCGAAATACGGTGCACTATTCTGCGATTCGGCAGACTTCGACATATATAAATTTTCCGTCCTGCTGTATCAAAAAGCCTGGTCACTGAAAAACTCAGACTTAAGAACAAACACATATAACGAAGAACATAAGAGCATCGTTTCTAAAGGCGGCCTTCTTTTTCTTCACGTAATGAGTAGCCTTCTGCTATCAGCATCCACTTATGGAAAAGATAACGAAAAGAGTGTGCAAGTATCGACATTAGACATTGGCGCACCAACACGAAAGAATGAATTCGTAAAAAGAAAAGAAAGCGCATTTAAACTTCTGGAGAATGACGGTTGGATCAAGACCTGCTACGAGAAATCTCGCGGCATAATATTTGAAGCAATCGAAAAATACTCAACGGCAACGGGCAAAGAATATGGTTCCGTATTCAAATATCGCCCCTTTGACCGAGAATTTTTAAAGCCAACCATTTCTGAACACTTGAATCGAACTGTCGGAAGCGCGTAACTTTCAAGCAAGCCCCCTTGTAAATAATGACAGGGGGGCTACTCATTCCTGTGCTTTTAAAACAATACTAGCAATATCTGTTGAACTAGGCGTTGGCCTTGGGACGTGCGTATGGGCAGACAGTCGGGTATTCAACTATCGCAGCAGCCGCAGAAGTAGATCTATTGTCCGGAGCGGGTGGAAGCCATTCTGGCCCCCGATTGCATCAGATTTGAACAGAACGATTTGTGACGATGATCGGCAGAGAACGGCCAGAAGCTGACATTCGATTTTATTGAAACCTCAGACCTTTGGTGAAAACACCAGATCTCGAAGTGGTTCCGCGGCCAGTTTGAACGATCACTTTTGGATTTAGCCTGTTACAACAGGCAGAACAAGGCAGCCTCTAGAGCTTATTGGATAAAAGCGAGGCCCGGGCCGCTCACGCGCTTTTTAGTGCTCCTGATCAGGATTTTCGACGGCCACGATGCTCCTGGCGATAGGCATTCCTCCGTCTCTAATAGTTCCGGCCCAGCAGGCAAAACTGCGCGAAGCGAGAAGATTCATTAGCTTAGTCCATGGTCCCGCTCGTCGTCCCAATATGCTAAGAAACTGTCCCGCCGTGCTCATAGCCTCGTGCCAGAGATACCTACTATAGGACCAGTACCCTCTGCCATCAGCGGGGGCCTGTTACCTATACCGGATGCACATCTTGCGCATCGCCGTACAAGCACGGATTGGAGACAACAATGACAAAAATCGCCGACATCCCAAACACCCCTTCTCCAGCATCGCCCTCGGCACCGGCCATCATCCGGTCGTCGGTGCGACAGCATTCGATCAAGATAGAGCTTTGCACACCCGCCATCGGCGCAGAGCTCAGCAACGTCAACCTTGTCGACGCTGCCCAGGACCCCGAACTGATCGCGGAAATCAGGGCCCTGTGGCTCAAGCACAAAGTGTTGTTCTTTCGCGACCAGGACATCACTCCAATGGAGCAACAGCACTTCGCCGCGCAATTCAGTGAACTGGAAGCCCATCCCCTGGCGCCGAGCCATCCGGAGGCGGACAAGCTGCTGATGCTGTACCGCAATCTCGATCCGAGCAAGCCCAAGAGCTATGTGGAAAAGGCTAGTCGCGAAAACCTCTGGCATGCCGATGTCACCTACAAGCAGGCGCCGCCCCGCGGCGCGGTATTGCGCTGCGAACTGGGTCCGGAGACCGGCGGCGATACGCTGTTTTCCAACATGGTGATGGCCTACGAAAAGCTGCCCGAAAGCATCAAGCAACGAATCGATGGCTTGTATGCCAAGCACGGTGCCGAGCAGACCTTTGGCGCCCAGTTGCCACGCGAAGAACGTCACGCGATGGCCCTGAAGACCCCCGGCGCCGAGCATCCGGTGGTGCTTGTGCATCCCGAGACAGGCGAGAAGGTGCTGTTCGTCAATTCCGCATTCACCACCCATTTCTCGAACTTCTTCAACTTCGAGGACATCCGCTACGGCCAGGACTTTATGCCCGAGGCTCATCACCTGATGAACTACCTGATCTCCCAGGCCGCCATCCCGGAATACCAGGTTCGCCTGAAGTGGCGAGCCAACACCGTTGCCATGTGGGACAACCTGCAAGTCCAGCACTACGCCGTGGCTGACTACGGCAACGCGCCACGGAAGATGCTGCGCGCAACCTTGGCGGGAACCCCGCTGACCTGACCCTGACTGCCAGACAGACAGCCCGGGCACCCGACCATCCGTGATGGTCGGACGATCCCGGCCGCCGAAAAATTCCCGATCAAAACAACAATCAACGGAGATACCTATGCTCTACGAACACGTCGACACCGCCGTCATCGATGGCGAATCCCTGCCCTGGATTCCGTTTACCCCGTATGCGGACAACGTGCTGCTCAAATACTTCAAGCTCGACCCGATTCGTGGCGAATGGATCGTCATGATGAAGGCGCCGATCGACATGCAGCTGCCCAAGCACCACCACACGGGCACGGTGATGGTCTACACCTTCGAAGGCCAGTGGAAGTACAAGGAGCACGACTGGGTCGCCGGCCCGGGCAGCATCGTCTACGAGACGGCCGGGTCGACTCACACCCCGGAAGTCGTCAGCACCGGCAATGGCGACGGCTATGTGCTGACCCTGGTCCAGGTCAATGGCGACCTTGCGTTTGTCGATGACAACGACAACATCGTCGCGCTGGAAAACTGGAAGTCCGGGCTCAAGCGTTATCTCGCCTACTGCGAGCTGCATGACATCCAGCCGAAAGATCTCACGGCATTCAACTGATCCGGTTCCAGCAACGCTCCCGGCACGCCCCGATTCACGGGGCCGCCGGGACGGTTACCTGATCACCAACATCCAGGGGAGGAAAACAGGCTGTCCCGGTTCGCGGTCTTGACGTGGAATCCGACAGAGAGCCCTGGCTGCCTGTCCGCTCCCCGATCACAGACTTTTGAACGGAGCGATGCCATGCATGGCTTGATGATGCACAAGCAGCTGTTGATTTCCTCACTGATAGAACACGCCGACCGCCATCATGGCGATACGCAGATCGTATCGCGCAGGGTGGAGGGCGATATCCATCGCTACACCTTCCGTGACTGCCACCGTCGCGCGCGCCAGCTGGCCAGCGCCCTGACGGGCCTGGGCGTGCAGCCGGCCGACCGCATCGGTACGCTGGCGTGGAACGGCTACCGTCACCTGGAGTTGTACTACGGCATTGGCGGCATGGGTGCCATCGTGCACACCATCAACCCGCGCCTGCATGAAGACCAAGTGGCCTACATCGCCAATCATGCCGAAGATCAGTACCTCTTTTTCGACCTGACCTTCCTGCCGCTGATCAAACTCATCGCTGGCCGCTGCTCCGGGGTCAAGGCGTTCATCGCCATGACCGATCGCGCCCACATGCCGACCGACGCCGGTATCGATAACCTGCTGTGCTATGAAGACCTGCTGCAACAGGGCGCCAGCGACTACGCCTGGCCGGAGCTCGACGAGGATGCGGCCTGTACGCTCTGCTACACCTCAGGCACCACGGGTAACCCTAAAGGCGTGCTTTACAGTCATCGCTCCTCGCTGCTGCACACCTATGCCGCCGCGCTGCCGGATGCTCTGAATTGCTCGGCGCGGGACGTCATCCTGCCGGTGGTGCCGATGTTCCATGTCAACGCCTGGGGGCTGCCGTACATCGCGTGCATGGTCGGGGCCAAGCTGGTATTTCCTGGACCTGCGCTGGACGGCAAATCGCTGTTCGAGCTGCTCGAAGCGGAGCAGGTGACGCTCTCTGCTGGCGTACCCACGGTCTGGCAAGGGCTGCTGGGGCATCTGGAACAAACCGGCGAGTCTTTTTCCAGCATGCAACGCACCATCATTGGCGGCGCAGCCTGTCCCTCGGCCATGCTGCACAAGTTTCAGCAGACCTACGGCGTGGCGGTGTTGCACGTGTGGGGCATGACCGAGTTGAGCCCGATCGGCACCATTGGCACCCTCAAGGCCAGGCACCTTGATATGTCCCCGGCAGAGCGCAACGCCGTGCAGTCCAAACAGGGCAGGGCAGTGTTTGGTGTCGACATGAAGATCGTCGGCGCGGATGGCGTGGAACTGCCTTGGGACGGCGCCACCTCGGGTGACCTGATGGTGCGTGGCCCCTGGGTGGTGCGCGACTATTTCAGAAATGAAGGCGACGGTTCGCCACTGATCGAGCACGCCGGCCAGACCTGGTTCCCCACCGGCGATGTGGCGACCATCGATGGCGATGGCTTCATGCAGATAACTGATCGCAGCAAGGATGTGATCAAGTCGGGCGGCGAGTGGATCGGCTCCATTGACCTTGAGAACATTGCCCTGAGCCATCCCTCGGTCGCCCAGGCGGCCTGCATCGCTGCGAAACACCTGAAGTGGGATGAGCGGCCTTTGTTGATCGTGGTCAGAAAGGCGCAGGCAGCCCTGAGCCGGGAAGATCTGCTGGCCTTTTATGACGGCAAGATTGCCAAGTGGTGGACGCCGGATGATGTGGTCTTCGTCGACACGATTCCACTGGGTGCTACGGGCAAGGTATTGAAGAACCGCCTGCGCGAGCAGTTCGGCGATCATCTGCTGGTCAAGGCGGCCAGCTAGTTCTAAGGGGAAAATCAAGCCCTGTGCAAAGGCAGGGCGGACGTTACGGTAGATACCTACGTTCGCCCTGCCTTTTGTTTTGACGTTATGAAGGGGGTTAGCGTGCCGCTGGCTCAGAGACCATCAACTGCTCGAGAAACTTCAGCAGCAACTCGTTGACCTCAGCCGGACTTTCCTCTGCAGCGCTATGGCCGACACCGGGCAGCAGCACCTTTTTGCGCAGCGCGGGCAGGTAGGCGTCCATCTGCTCGTATTGGCTGCGGATTTCCACCGGCTCCAGGGACGGGTCGGCCGCACCACCGATGAACAGGCTCGGCTGGCTGACCTTGGCGCCGTCGAGAAACGCGGTGATTTCCCAATTGCGGTCGCGGCAGCGGTAGTAGTTGAGGGCACCGGTAAATCCGGTGCGCGTGTACTCGGCGACGTAGTAGTCGAGCGAACGCGGGCTCAGCCAGGACGGGAACGCGCCTTTAGGCTCGGTAAAGGCGTTGAGGATTGGCTCGCCGGCTTCGACAAACAGGCGCCAGCGTTCGGCACCCACGGCGCTGCCGGAGATCGAGTAGAAGACGCTGCTCAGGGTCTTGCGCGGATCCGCGGCCAGCTCGCGATCCGGCTTGTCGAGCTGCTGGAAATACAGGTGGTGGTAGACCCGGCCTTTGGCCATGGCCTGCAGGCCCACGGTTGGCTTGACCTTGCCCCGCGGCGGTACCGGAGTGTTGAGCATCACCAGGCCTCTAAACAGATCCGGGCGCAACATAGCCGCCGCCTGGGCCACCCAGGCGCCCAGGTCGTGGCCGATGATCACCGCAGAGGTTTCGCCCAGGGCCGCCATCAAGCCGACCATGTCGCCGACGGATTGGCTCATGTCATAGGCTTCGATAGTGTCGGGGCGGTCCGATTGCCCGAACCCTCTTTGATCGGGCACGACAACCCGATAGCCGGCCTGGGCCAATGCCACGATCTGGCGCCGCCACATGTACCAGAGGTAGGGGAAGCCGTGCAGCAGGATGACGAGCGGCCCCTGGCCCTCGTCGATGTAGTGCATGCGGATGCCGTTGACGTCGGCAAAGCAGTGGTTGAATGCATCGGGATCGTCGGCATCCACCTGCGCCATTGCGGCGAGCGGCTGACCGATACGCATTGCAGCGTGCGTATCCATTATCTACCTCCATCTTATCAATTGTGGGCCTGAAGGTAGCCCGCGAGGGTGCCCTGCACTGAGCTTGCCGGGACACAATCTTGTGAAATTGGGACAGGACAAGCCCCTGTAGCGCGGCGTCTGCCGCCGCCATCTCCGGCCCGTCCGTCGTGTCCCAATATGCTAAGAAATTATCCCACCATGCCCATGGCGCCTCGCCCGTGCTCCCTAAAATGGGACCGCGCGACCTGCTCTGGGTTACGCCAGGTCAGGGTTGAAGATCGCTGGCGCTATCAGTGCTTCACCAGCGTCGCCTTCCCGCGCAATACACCTTCGATGAAAAAAGCAACGCYGCCATCGGCCGAGGGAGGTCTCCTACACATGCCCATGCTTGTTCGCGCCGCCGTTTTGACCAAATACCTGGAAGTCACCCAGGACCTGGGATTCAACCCGTACGACGTCATGACTGTCGTCGGCCTGAGCAGGGCTCAGTTGCGAGTCCCGGAAAACCGGATACCCATCGATACCGCCGTGCGCCTGCTGGAAGATTCGGCCGTCGCCAGTGGTTGCCAGACCCTCGGCCTGCGCATGGCCGAGTCGCGCCAGCTTTCGGACTTCGGCGTGGTAAGCCTGCTGCTCAGCCAGCAACGCACCCTGCGTGACGCCTTGCAGGTGATGCAGCGCTACCGCCATCTGATGAATGATTCCCTGGGGATCTTTGTTGAAGAAGCCGGCAGGATGGTGATCATTCGTGCCGAGATGGTCACCGAGTCACTGTTGCCCAGTCGCCAGGCCTCAGAGCTGGTCATTGGCGTGCTGTTCGGCCTGTGCTCGACACTGCTCGGCTCGCAGTGGCGCCCCTACAGCGTGAACTTCATGCACCAGCCACCCGACAACCTGCAACGTCATCGGCGTATGTTCGGCTGCAATCTCGAGTTTGGCAGCGAGTTCAACGGCATCGTCTGCTCCGCTGCCAGCCTGGACATGGTTAACGCCAGTGCCGACCCGGCCATGGCGTGTTATGCCCAGGACTACATCGATTCGCTGCAAGGTCATGAAAGCACCTCGTTGCTGTTCGATGTGCGCAAGGCGATCTACCTACTGTTGCCCATGGGCCGCGCCACGATCGAGCAGATCGCGCTGTCGCAGGGCATGAACGTGCGTACCTTCCAACGCCGCCTCCAAGACGACGGCTGTGCCTTCAACGACCTGATCAACGAGGTGCGCCGCGACCTGGCGCTGCGATACCTGGAAAACCCCAACCACTCGTTGAGCCGCATCGCCGACCTGTTCGGCTTCTCCATGGCCAGCTCCTTCACCCGCTGGTTCATTAACCAGTTCGGCATGCCGCCAGCGGCGTGGCGTCGCGCGCAGAAACAAACGGTCGCTCCCTGACAGGGAGCTGTCCCCCAATCCCTTTTAACGCACACAAAAAAACGGCGACTGCTGGTACAGTCGCCGCGGAAACCGGTGCTTGTGACACCGGTAGTGAGCTTCACTGTAACGAGGAGCCAGCCCAGTGAAGCCCTGCCATAAACTTGTGTGAGTTCAGAAGCCCCAGTGCAGTAGCAAGAGCACCAGCACCACGAGAAACACCGTTTCCCCGACCATCAGCAGGATCGGCTTGATCCCCACCGCCGCCAGTTCCTTGAGCCTGGTTTTCATGCCTAGGGCACTGATGGAAATCACCAGGCACCAGCGCGACAGTTCATTGACCCCGCCTTGCACGGCCGGCGTGATCCAGCCGGTGCTGTTGATGCAGGCCAGGATCAGGAAGCCGACGGCGAACCATGGCAGCAGCGGTGGGCGCTTGCCGGTCGGATCGGCGCCCTGCATGCGGGTAATCATGGCGGCGGTGACGATCACCGGCAGCAGCATGGCGACCCGCATCAACTTGACCACAGTGGCGGTATCGCCGGTCTCGGTGGACATGCCGTAGCCGGCGCCGACGACCTGGGCGACATCGTGGATAGTCGCACCGAGGAACACCCCGGCGATCTGCGGCGACAGCGAGAGCCAGTTGGCGATCATCGGATAGACGATCATCGCCAGAGTCGACAATGCCGACACGCCGATCACCGTGAACAGGGTCGCGCGCTCTTTCTGCTGATGGTTAGGCAAGGCCGCGGCCAGCGCCAACGCTGCCGATGCACCACAGATGGCGGTGGCGCCACCGGTGAGCATGCCGAACAAGCGGGAAAAGCCGAGCAACCTGGCGGCGATCACCGAGACGCCTATGGTCACCACTACCAGGATCACCACCAGCGCCATCGGCTTCCAGCCCAGCGCGGCCATTTGCTCCAGAGTGATGCGCATCCCCAGCAGCGCCACGCCTATGCGCAGTACCGTCCGCGAAGTGAACTCGACACCGGCCTTGCACGGACCTTCGTCCGCAAGAAAGTTCAGGGCCATTCCCAGCAACAAGGCGAACAGCATGACCGGCGCACCATAGTGCTCAGACAAAAACGAAGCGGCGGCCGCTACGATCAGGCTGACGATAAAACCCGGTGCCAATTCGCGTGCGCGGCTCTGGACCCGGGTCAAAGCAATGGCGCTCATGACGTGGACTCCTCGCCCTGGCCCGACCCTTGAGAAGGTTGTGCAGATTGCTCTTGCTGACGTTTGCCGACCGGGTAGCAGGGGCAATCGAAAAACACATCAATACGTAAACGACGACTCACAACTTCACCTCTAACGCGGCGCCATGGATGGGGGCCGCAACGCTGTCACCCGTTAAACGGGCAATATCTTTGTGGTAGTGACACTTGGCATAAAAGAACACCGCCGCTGCCGCGAGGCTGACCAGGGGCACGAGTTGAAACGCGGCGTGCAGCCCGATCAGATCGGACACCCGCCCGGTAAGAAACGGCCCCGGGGCTAGGCCCAACAGATTGTTGGCCAGGGTCAGCGTGGCGAACGCGGTGCCGTGCACCGAGTAATGGGTCAGGTTGGCCACCATCGCTCCGGCGGGGCCGGTGGTACCGGTGGCAATCAGCATGCCCAGGCAGATCAACAGCAACTGCACAGGGCCCGCCTGCAACGCGAACGACACCGACAACAACAGGCAGCTGCCCAGGCAGAACGCGATGGCCAGGCTGACCTTGCGTTCCGGCGAATTGCGGCACAGGCGATCACTGAGCATGCCGCACAAAATCATCCCCACACCGCTGCACAGCACGATGAGCGCCGCCATGCCGCCGGCCTTGTCGGTCGGCATGTCGTAGTAGCGGTTGAGGTAGCTGGGAATCCACACCATGACCGTACCGCCCACGAACAACTGCAAACCACTGCCGACATAGGTCGCCACCACCGATCGGCTGGACCACAGGGTGCACAATGGACGCTTGACCTGCGCCATCTTGTTCAACGCCTGCGCAGCACGCTGCGGAGCAATGCGCGCTTCCTTGACGATGAGCGGGTACAGCACCGCCAGGCACAGGCCGAACAGCGCCATGCCGGCGAACGACCAGCGCCAGCCCAGTTTCGCCGCAATGGCGCCGCCCAAGGCCATGCCCAGCACAGCGCCGAACAAACCGCCGGCCATGAACGCGCTGGCCAGGGTGGCGCGCATGTGTTTAGGGAACACCGAAATCACTACCGCGATGCCCACGCTGCCGTAAGCGGCTTCGCCGACGCCGACCATGAAGCGTGCAATAAACATCTGCTGGTAGTCCTGCGCCAGGGCGCAACCCAGTGTGGCCAGGCTCCACAATAGAGCCATCAGCGCCAGGCTCTTTACTCGGCCGAAGCGGTCGGCCATCAACGACAGTGGGAATGTCAGCAGGCCGACCATCAGGGCGACGATGCCACTGAGCAGGCCGAGCTGACCGTCACTCAGTGCCCACTCGCTCTTGAGCAGCGGGAACACCGCGTTGAGCACTTGGCGCGACATGTAATCGGAAATCAACAGGCCGAAGGTCAGTGCAAAGACCATCCAGGCATATTTGCGCGCAACGTTGACGCAGCCACGGTCGTCATCGTCCGCGGCGATTGGGTGAAAGGCCATGCAGCCTCCTCATCGGTTTTATTGTTGTTATCAAGCGGGTGGCCGATACGGCGCTGCCCCCACTATTTTCAGTGACCTGAAGGTAGCTCTGGCGGGGCGTCCTGCACTAAGCTTGGCAGGACACAATCTTGTGAAATTGGGACAGACCAGCATGTACACCCTGACCCGAAGTGCCAGCCTGACCCACTATGAGCAAGTGGCCCGCTCCGTAGGGCTGGACCCGTTTCGCATGCTGCGCCTGGCCAAACTGTCGGCCAGTATCCTGGCCGATCCGAACATCATGATCAGCAGCGATTCGGTCGGATGGCTGCTGGAAGAGTCGGCGCGCCTGTCTGGCCATGAAGCGTTTGGCCTGTTGATGGCGCAATCGCGGCAACTGTCCAACTTCGGCATGCTGGCGCTGCTCATTCGCGAAGAGCCGACACTGCGCTCAGCCTTGCTGTCCTGCGCTCGTTACGCGCGGCTGCATAACGCCGGCGTGGAGATGCGGCTGGAGGATGTCGGGGACCTGGTGCTGTTGCATATGGGCGTGAACATGCAGGGCCAACATGGCGTCTGGCGCCAGGCGATCGAACAGGCGACTGGGATTATCGTGCGCACGTTGAGCAATCTCAGCGGCCAGTCTTTCCGGCCAGTCAGGGTCAGCTTTACCCACGAGCGACCCGCCAGCCTGGAAGTCCATCACCGCGTGCTGGGACCCGCGATCGAGTTTTCCCAGGAGTTCAATGCCATCGTTTGCCGCGCCCGCGATCTCGACGCGGCCATCCCTGCAGCAGACCCGACACTGCATCGCGAAGTGAAGCGATCCCTGGACCTACAGTTGGCCAACCTGCGCGACGAGCCGGCGCAGCGGGTGCGCCAGATGGTCAAGATGCTGTTGCCAGGCGGGCTGTGTTCCGTCGATGGCGTTGCCCAGCACCTCGGCGTGCATCGACGCACGCTGAACCGGCACCTGGCGGCCGAGGAGCAGAGTGTCACCACGATTATCAATGCCGTACGTGCCGAGCTCGCCGAAGAATACTTGGCCAACAGCAAGCGCCGGTTATATGAGGTCGCCGAACTGCTCGGTTTTTCCTCTGCTGGTGATTTTTCCCGCTGGTTTCGCGGCCAGTTTGGCATGACACCCTCGAGTTGGGTCACATGCTACCGGGAAAGCAAGGCGACACCCGGGTCACTCTCCTGAGTAATTGAACGGGGGGACGCACGCGTCCGAGAGCGGGCGGTTACTGTCCCAATACGCCAATAAAATGTCCTGAAATGCACAGGATTGTCCGTGCCTGCCGATTAGGATGGGTGCGCGGACCCGCTGTCGGCTCCTGCCGCAACCACCCGCGGATTCACCTGTGCCACCCCAGAGCAGCCAAAAAACTGGATCAACAATAACAAGCGCCGTCGTCACTCAAGGCATGGCTTTCACCTCCACGCCCACGGCCCGGCCATAGACCAAGTAAATGGAGACGCAATGCGAGTCGAACAACTGACCTGTGCCATCGGCGCGGAACTGCTCGATGTGAACCTGGGCGACGCAGTGCGCGATGACGACCTGTTCAACGAAATTTATGCCGCGCTGCTCAAGCACAAGGTGCTGTTCCTGCGTGACCAGGATCTGGACAAACTGTCCCGTCGCGACCACGAAGCTTTTTCCCGCCGCATGGGGCAACTCGAAACCCACCCAATGCTGCCCAGCCACCCCGAAGCGCCTGGCCTGGTGCAAATCTACAAGACCCCGGAGAACCCGGCGGACCGCTATGAAAATGCCTGGCATTGCGATGCCACCTGGCGTGAATCTCCGCCGATGGGTGCGGTGCTGCGTTGCATCGAATGCCCCCCGGTCGGTGGCGACACCATGTGGGCCAACATGGTGCTGGCCTATGACAAGTTGCCGGCGGACGTGAAACAGGAAATTGACAGCCTGATCGCCAGCCATAGCTTCAACTCCTCCTTCGCCGCCGCCATGCCAAAGGAAAAGCGCCTGGCGATGAAGGCGCACTACCCAGATTCTGAGCATCCGGTCGTGCGCACCCACCCGGAAACCGGCGAGAAGGTGCTGTTCGTCAATGCCTACGCCACACACTTCGTCAATTACCACCGCGATGGCCGTGTCCGTTTCGGCCAGGATTACAACCAGGCCGGCGTTGACCTGCTGAAGTACCTAATCAGCCAGGCCTACAATCCCGAGTACCAGGTGCGCTGGCGTTGGAAGAAAAACAGCGTGGCAATATGGGATAACCGCTGCACCCAGCATTATGCCGTGATGGACTATCCGCCTTGCCATCGCAAGATGGAGCGCGCGGCTATTATCGGAGACACACCCTACTGATCAATTAACCTTTCCATAACCCAGAGACGCAACTGAGCGTCTCTTTTGGGTCGGCAGTTGCCGTTCATAATGGCTAAATATGTTAGGAGCCGCAGCAGCGCAAAGTTAGGACTTCAACCCCGTACCCAGCCTTAAGATACGAAAAGAGAGATCATCTGACCTACGCTTGCAGAAAGTCAGCAGCGAAGTGAACAGTCATGCGGTGCACTATCAGCGAGATCGCCCGCCGCGTTGGCGTATCGAAGGCCGCGATCATTAAGGCTCGCAATGAAGGACGCCTCCCCGAGTCACTGTTCACCCTGAATGAGCGTGGCATCACCTGCATTGCTGATGCACAACTGGCAGAGCAGATGCTCCAGGGGATTATTGGGCAAAGAATCAAGAGTACGTTGCGCATGCCGCGAATGTAATGCGCTATATGGTTGGCTTTAGCTGGGATGTGTAAGGCAGAATGGGGAACCAAGACCGGGACTACTTTTCGTTTTGGGGGCATTTTTGGGGGCATCGCAAGATACCGAACCATTAAACCTCCAATAACAACAAGTAGTTAGGCGAGCAGTTCGGTTCCGTCTCTGGGCACCAAATACCGAAAACCCTGAATCGCAAGATTCAGGGTTTTTTTATGCCTGGGATTTGATGTGGCACTGTTCCAGTCACCCGGGAAGCACCGGACGATGCATCCCCCCACCTCCTCTCGCCACGCCAGCAAGCACCTGCAACACCTTCCGAAGCCGAGCCCCGAGTGGCATCAAGCATTCGTAATCGGCCCTTCTCGCAATCTCTCGGGTTTGTAGGAACGCTCTGTATGCTTTAACGGAAGTGGACGACATACGCTGATCATCGGCTTGGGCAGAATCGTGGGAGGAGCTGCCGCATAACCGGGAGCAGGTACGCAACAGGGATGAAGACAATGACTGACTCCATCAAACAGGATGTCGAAACAGCCGAGCTTTTTACTGAACAGGAATTCAGAATTTTCAGCTTTGATATTCGGCAGTCAATATTGCTTCACAGATTCGCCGAAGAACTGGCCGCCATCGGCGGGCCGCAGGCACCAGGCGCCCAGTCCAAAGCCGCTCTGGCAGCCACCGAATTAAAGTTCTTGTTTTCGAAAGTCCAATGCGAACTGTTGGCGGCCTACTCCAACGGCCTTGTTTGCGTGTTGATTTTTGAAGGGCTGCAAAAAATCACCGATGCCAGCCCTCCAAATGAACTGCCCGACCTGGCATCCCTGGAAAATCGACACGACGTACTTTGCCTGGCCGCCCGAAATCAGATCTTGTTGAAACTGGTGGATAACAGCTCCTTTGCCTATGACATGGACAACGAAGGAAAGCTGGTTCGACTGGTCGCCAACTTCAAAGGTGGCGGACTTACCAAAATCAATGCCGAGCCGGACATCAAAGAACTGAGTTCCCATTCCGGCCTCGCGCTTGGCCCGCATACCGAGGCGCCTTACTGGTGCGCCTGAACGCGAAAGACGGGCACTCGCCCTCTCCGTCCTCGCTCATACTTTCCGCGCTGTGGAACCCGAGCCTGGAACCTACGCGGGTCATTCCGCTGCCTCCCATACTGGAGAAAATCGGCGTCACCCACTGCCTCGCACTGACCACGGGTAACTTCCAATTCACTCGTAGCGACTCTTTTGTCAGTGGCAAAGGGGAAGATGGCCGCAACGTTTCGATTCTGGAGTTTGACGACAAGGTCGGGTTCGCAGCCCGCTTCAACTCGTATCGCTTTTCGGTCAACGACAACGCCTCAAATTTTGTCAAAACGGCCTACGCGGCCCTTTGCCAGGAGGTAAGCGAAGCAACTCCAGTCGAGTACAGGCTGACGCAAGAGTCGGCCATGGTCATCAATAACGTCCGAGCCCTGCACTGTCGCGATGTCATCAAAGACAACCGGCGGGTCCTCGTTCGTATTTTCGGGCTTTCAAAATTTTCTTCCCCTGTCGTTATTTCAGAGGATCCGTTGCTGCTGCAGGGCTGATTTTTTAAGTGTTCAAGCTGCTGAACGACCAGTCATGTGATTGCTGGCCAATAACTATAAAAGAGGGAATGAAATGTCTTGGGATTTAATAGGCATGTTGGCGCTTGTCGCTTTTTTCGCCGTTTTTTTTGATGCGATTGCCGGTGGTGGAGGCTTGATTACCTTGCCTGCATTGTTTCTGGCCGGTGTAGATCCGATCAGTGCAATTGCAACGAACAAGTTCCAGGCCGCTTCGGCAACTGTTTCGGCAACTGTAACCTTTGCTCGCAAAGGAATGATCGAGTGGCGCGAAGGCCGGTTCCTGATGATCTGCGGATTTATTGGCGGTGCCAGTGGTGCCTTGCTGGTCAGCGCTGTTGATAAGCGCTATTTGGAAGTTTGCGTGCCTGTCATGCTGATTCTGGTGGCCATCTATTTTGCTTTCTCCCCCAAGCTGGTCAATGAAGATCGACGCAAGAGAATCGGCATTCTGCTTTTTTCGTTTACCGTGGCGCCGATCCTGGGCTTTTACGACGGTATATTTGGCCCCGGCGTGGGCTCTTTCTTTATTGTCGGGTTTGTACTTCTCTGCGGCTTGGGCATGATGCGGGCCATGAGTTTTACCAAACTTGCCAACGCCTCATGCAACCTGGGTTCTTTGTCGGTCTTCATTACCAAGGGTGTGATTATTTGGCCGATTGCCATAGCCATGGCTATGGCGGCCTTCATCGGCGCTCAATTGGGTGCACGAGCCGCTGTTCGCGTCGGGCCCCGGTTGATCAAACCCATGTTGATCGTGGTCTGCTGCGCCTTGGCTATCAAGCTGCTGAGCGTAGAAAGCAATCCCTTGCGCGTCGCGGTCCTTGAATCTTTGACTTCGCTATGATTGCCGGTGCAGCGCTGACCAGTTCTTGCCTTCAACTTTGATCGCAGCCGACCCGCCCTGCGCAGGGTCGGCGGATCGATCCCGTCTGTGGCACCGAACATCGAAACCCCTGCATCGCAAGATTCAGGGGTTTTTTATGCGCGCGATTTGGTAATGATCAAAAACCGCAACCATGGGGCCGCCCACTCCAACCTGAAGCCAACCCCTTCATTCTCTACTGTTCCAGTTAAACACCAGATTCCTAGCACCAGCACTGGCAACATCTGTCGTGTCACGTTTCGTCTCACCATTACGCGTTGCCACGACCGTGTACTTGCCAGGAGGTAACTGGACGTAAACCAAAGGACCTGCCTGGCTCAGCGTCAGCACCGCCCCCTGAGCGTTCTGAATAAGCAAATCCACGTCCGGTATGTATTTGCCTTCCACCCCGATTGAGAACGTCATGTGCAGGTTATAGCCAGTAGCTTGCTGGATGGCCTTCGCTTCATCCTCGCCGATTCCACCGGACAGGTAAGCAATCCCGTTTTGTTCCTGCCGCTGAATTTGTACGCCTGAACTGTCGACGGGCTCAAGGCTTGCCGCATTCACCATCGCTGGAAACGCCAGAGCACCGACCGCAACAAGGGACAACATGTATGCATGGACGTATTTCATGATGACGACTCCCGGGCTCCTCAGAACCCTTTCACTCCCTTGAGTTGTGATTTCCCGGACACCGGTCAGGTTTTAGATTGATTCGATCTTGGATTCACTGCGAAACGGACTACACCCTGTATTCCACAAATACGTCCCACTGTCGGCTTGGTCCTGCAAAACGAATCCGGCAATTCCTTCCGGCTTACCAGCGGGGTACTGCATCGCCGCCCCATGCGCTCTTGTCATGCTCTTTCGACTGTTCCTCCAGCCACGGAAGACTTCATGACCATCGTCCAAACCGGTAACACTCAAGACCCACAACTCGTCACTTTGGTTGGCAACCTTGGCGAACTGATCCGCCAGGCACGCCTTAAAGCGCTTCGAGCGGTCGATACGGCTCAAGTGCAAACCTGCTGGCAGATCGGGCGGCATATTGTTGAGTTCGAGCAGGAGGGCGCTCGTAGGGCGGGGTATGGGAAGCAGTTGTTGGCGACGCTGGCGAAAATTCTGACAGCCGAGTTCGGGAAAGGCTTTGACGCTTCCAACCTTCGCTACATGCGCCAGTTCTATCAAGTTTTCCCAATTTGTGACGCGCTGCGTCACGAATTGAGCTGGACCCACTACCGCAGACTACTGCGGGTCGACAACGACCATGCACGCCATTGGTACATGAACGAGTCAGCCCTTCAGAATTGGTCGAGTCGCGCCCTGGAGCGCCAGATCAACACGCTGTATTACGAGCGGCTACTGGCGAGTCGGGACCGGTCTGCGGTCAGGGAGGAAGCCGCTACCAATATCCAGAAAATGGCCGCTAACCCGAGAGACTTTATTCGCGATCCGGTCGTACTTGAATTTTTGGGTCTGCCCAATGCCGGCCTGATCCTGGAAACCGAACTCGAACAAGCGTTGATCAACCACCTTCAGAGCTTCTTGCTCGAACTGGGTAAAGGCTTCGCCTTCATCGCCCGCCAGCAACGCATCAGTACCGACAGTAAAGACTTCTACATCGACTTGGTGTTCTACAACTACCTGCTCAAGTGCTTTGTGATCTTCGATCTAAAACGCGGCGAACTGACCTACCAGGATGTCGGCCAGATGGACATGTACGTACGCATGTACGACGAACTCCGGCGTGGCCCGGAGGATGGCCCCACTGTCGGCATCATTCTTTGCGCGCAGAAAGATGAATCGGTGGTTCGTTATTCCGTACTGGAGGGCAATGAGCAACTGTTCGCCAGTAAGTACAAACTGGTGTTACCGAGTGAAGAGGAACTTCGAGCGGAGCTGGATCGGGAACGAGCGCTACTCGAGGACCAGCGGCTCAATCAGACGCGCCGATAGAATTGGGCGCATTGTCCGAAACCATCATGAAGACTATCGTTGGCAGCTACGCGCAAAGGTCCGTCACCGATGAATTTCAATGACACGCCTGCACTGGCACCCGCTCAGATCGAGCTGCCCTTGCCTGCCACCACACCCGGCGGCCCCTTCAAGGAGCCCGCCGCAGACGGCTACATCCTCGGCGGATTCACCTGGCGACACACTCCGCAGGACCCTGCCCGCGCCGTCGTGATCATCAATGCTGCCACCTCCGTGCGCTGCCGCCATTACTCACGTTTTGCCGATTACCTGTTCGCCAACGGGTTTGATGTCATCACTTACGATTACCGTGGCATCGGCGAATCACGTCCCGCCTCGCTCAAAGACCTCGACGCTTCATGGACCGACTGGGGCGCGCTGGACTTTGAAGCGATGCTAAGGCGCGCCGAGCGTGAATTCCCCCACCAGCCTATCGACGTCGTCGGCCACAGCTTTGGCGGCTGTGCAGCGGGCCTGGGGGCGTCCGGGCGTTTCATTCGACGGATGGTGACGGTCGGGGCGCAATTCGCTTACTGGCGTGATTATGCGCCCGCCCATCGCTGGCGGATGTTCGGCAAATGGCATGTGGTTATGCCGTTGATGACGATTTTCCACGGTTACTTCCCCGGCAAGCGCCTCGGCTGGCTGGAGGACACCCCGGCCGGCGTAGTTCGCGACTGGACTACACCGACGGCCCGTTATGAAACGCGCCCCAGCGGTCGACGACTCCATGGCGGAACCGGTCGACTGCCCTTTGAACGTGTCAGCGCGAAAATCCTGGCGATCAGCATCAGCGACGATCCTTATGGCACAATTTCGGCCATCGAACGCCTGCTCGGCTACTTCACCCACAGCAGCAACACGCACCTGCGAATCACTCCCGAAGACATCGGCGAAGAAGAAGTCGGACATTTCGCCTTTTTTCGCAGCGCATACCAAGCCACACTATGGCCCATTGCATTGTTCTGGCTGCAAAACGGCGAGCTGGCCCCCGGTACACCCGGTCGGCAGATCCCACGCAGCTGAGTCATCTCAACGAATACGGAACGACACCCATGGCCTCCGCCAACAAACAGCAAAAACGCGCCACCCGCGCCAAAGCCAAGGCCAAGCAAAACCGCACCCAACGTGCCGCCGCGCCGRTCGAGCTGGACCCGAACGATGATCGCATCGACTTCGAATCGGTAGACCTGACCGAGCTGTTCAAGAAGATGATCGACGCCGAAAAGACCAGCCAGCAAGCGATGTGCGTGGCGTTCCTGGAGGACCCGCTGCTGGAGTTGGTCTATGAGCAGGAAGGCGAAGAAGGCGCGATGGACTTTATCCTCGCCGCGCTGATCGAGTACCGCCAATGGTCGACCGAAGTGGACGAAGCCGGCGCACTGGCGTGGATCGAATCACCGGCCTTCCAGGCTGACTATGTCGCAGCGTCCGATATCATCGCCGCCCAAACCCAACAGAAAGCAAACTGAGTTCCCATGGCATCCCTGAACAAGCAACAGAAACGCGCCAAACGCGCAAAGGCCAAAGCCAAGCAAATCAACATCCACGGCAGAAAAACCGCCGCGCTGGACGATGACCTGGGGGAAATCGGCGAGCCGATCCCTGAGTACACCCTGGCGATGTTCAGCAAGATGCGCGACGCGGAAGCCAACAGCCGCAGCGACATGCTTCAGATCCTGCTGTCAGAACTCGCCGAAATCATCAGCGACCATCCAGATTTGCTGGACATGGAAAACGCCGACAACGAAGCCATGGCCGCCACCCACCTGGCCGCCGACATGCTGATCGATTACCGCATGTGGGCCGATGGCATGGACCGGGAAACAGCTCAAGCCTGGCTGACCGAACCGCAGTTCATTACCGACTTCGGCGATGCGCTGGATAGCTATCGTCAGGCGCTGGATGCGCAAGAAGAAAAGAGCGAATAAACGCAATTGGCAGAAACAAAAACGGCCGCTTGTCATCACTGACAGCGGCCGTTTTCGTGGGTATCAACAACAATTGCCTTGAGTCAGATCACTCAGCTCGCCAACACTGCGTTCATCTTCTCATTACGACGACGGCGAGCTACCAGCAAGCCTGCCGCTACCACCACCAGGGCCAGCAGACCGGTCGCGAGAATCTCCACGCGATGCGCTTCCTGGAACAGCATGATGGTCAGGGCCGCCACGATGAAAATGATCACTGCGTAGGTCAGGACCGGGAACATCCACATGCTGAAGGCGATTTTTTCACCGCGAGCCATGCGTTGTTTACGCATACGCAGTTGTGAAATGGCGATCACCAGGTACACCAGCAGCGCGATGGCGCCAGAGCTGGCCAGCAGGAATTCGAACACAGCGGCCGGGGCCACGTAGTTGGCGAATACGGCGAGGAACGCAGCACCGGTAGACAACATCACAGCCCAGTACGGCGTGCCGCTCTTGTTGGTGCGTTGGGAAACGGCCGGTGCATCACCGCGCTTGCCCAGGGAGAACATCATGCGCGAGGCGGTGTACAGCGCCGAGTTCAGGCAGCTGGTCACAGCAACCAGTACCACGATGTCGACGATCAGTTTGGCATTCGGGATGCCCATGCGCTCAAGCACCGTCTGGTAAGAACCAACGCTGGCCAGAATCGGATCGTTCCATGGCACCAGGGCCACGACGATGAAGATCGACACGAGGTAGAACAAGCCGATCCGCCAGATCACCGAGTTGGTGGCCTTGGAGATTTGCTGACCAGGGTTCTTCGATTCAGCGGCCGCGATGGTCACGATCTCGGTGCCCATGAAGGAAAACATGGTGGTCAGGATCGCGCCCAGTACTGCGCCCATGCCGTTTGGCAGGAAGCCCTGGGTGTCGAAGAGGTGCGAAACGCCGCTGACCTGACTGGTCGGCATGAAGCCGAAGATCGCCATAACGCCGAGGACAATGAAACCGATGATCGCCACGACCTTGATCAGGGCGAACCAGAATTCGAACTCACCGTAGTTTTTTACGCTGAACAGGTTAGTCACCGTCAACAGCAGGGTGATGATCAGCGTGAAAGCCCAGATCGCCACATTCGGGAACCAGGCGTGCAGGATGGTTGCAGCGGCATTGGCTTCCAGCGGGATGACCAAGACCCAGAACCACCAGTACAACCAGCCGATGGTGAAACCGGCCCAGTGACCGATCGCGCGATCGGCGTATGTCGAGAAAGAGCCGGTATCTGGCGAAGCAACGGCCATCTCGCCGAGCATGCGCATTACCAGCACAACCAACATACCGGCGGCAGCGTAAGCCAAGAGCACGGCCGGGCCTGCGGCGGCGATGGCGTGACCCGAGCCAACGAACAAGCCGGCACCGATAACTCCGGCAATCGACAGCATGGTCACATGACGCGGTTTGAGCCCCTGTTCGAGGCCATTGGAGCTTGGGGTACTGCTCATTGAAACTACCTTTGTAAGGAAAAGCGAATGCGTGCAGCCCGCCTTGAATTCTTTCTCGTAAAAAGAAACCAACGGGGCGTTCTGGATTCTGTACGCAATAATTGCGCCAAAATGTTTCAAAACCCTCTAACACGGCGATTACGTCCCGACCGGACGGTCATCGCAAGCCATTGAATTCAATGGCACTTTGCCAGAACGTTACCCGGCGACTCACTTTGGGAACGAATGCGCGCACCGGAAACACACCCGGAAAATGCCCGATGCACAATAAAAGTGCGGATCAGGAACGTTTGGCCGGTTAACGCTTCCAACACCCCGCCAAAGCTGGCAACATCGCGCCTTTTTTTACGCGACACCCGCGGTTGCTTTGTATTTAAAAGCAGGTTCAAACGGCTGTTCGGTTGATAGCAGCGCGACAGTCTGCTGTAGCGATGCGACAACCTGCCCCATCACTTCCGTTTACCGCCCGTAGCGCTGTTGGCTGCCATTCAAACGCTATGCTAGGTTGGCCGCCTCGCCAGGAAGGCCGCCAACAGCAGGAGCGAAACACTATGAGGAACGCACATGGCTGAGGCCACGCCCGCGCTTGAAATCCGCAATTTGCACAAACGCTACGGACAGCTTGAGGTGCTCAAAGGCATCTCGCTGACCGCCCGCGACGGCGACGTGATCTCGATCCTGGGTTCTTCCGGCTCCGGCAAATCCACGTTTCTGCGTTGCATCAACCTGTTGGAAAACCCGCACCAGGGTCAGATCCTGGTGGCTGGTGAAGAACTCAAACTCAAAGCCGCGAAGAACGGCGAACTGGTCGCTGCCGACGGCAAGCAGATCAATCGCCTGCGCAGCGAGATCGGTTTTGTATTTCAAAACTTTAATCTCTGGCCGCACATGAGCGTGCTCGACAACATCATTGAAGCGCCGCGCCGCGTGCTCGGCCAAAGCAAAGCCGAAGCCATCGAAGTCGCCGAAGCCTTGCTGGCCAAGGTCGGTATTGCCGACAAGCGTCACGCATACCCGGCGCAACTGTCCGGCGGCCAGCAACAGCGCGCCGCGATCGCCCGTACTTTGGCGATGCAGCCCAAGGTGATCCTGTTCGACGAGCCGACTTCTGCCCTTGACCCGGAAATGGTCCAGGAAGTACTTAATGTCATCCGCGCACTGGCCGAAGAAGGCCGCACCATGCTGCTGGTTACCCACGAGATGGGCTTTGCCCGTCAGGTGTCCAGCGAAGTGGTGTTCCTCCACCAGGGCTTGGTGGAAGAGCAAGGATCGCCACAGCAGGTGTTTGAAAACCCGCTTTCGGCGCGCTGCAAACAATTCATGTCCAGCAACCGCTAACGGAGCTTCCCGCATGCAGAACTACAAAAAGGTCTTCCTGGCTGCGGCCGTCACCCTGGCGTTCAGCGCCGGTGCCATGGCCGAAACCCTGAAGATGGGCATCGAAGCGGCCTACCCGCCGTTCAACAATAAAGATGCCAGTGGCAATGTCGTCGGCTTCGACAAGGAAATCGGCGACGCCCTGTGCGCGAAGATGAAAGTCGAGTGCACCGTGGTCACCTCCGACTGGGACGGCATCATCCCGGCACTGAATGCCAAGAAGTTCGACTTCCTGATCTCCTCGATGTCGATCACCGATGAGCGCAAGGGCGCGGTGGACTTCACCGATCCGTACTACTCGAACAAGCTGCAGTTCATCGCCAAGAAAGATGTCGACTTCAAAACCGACAAGGCTTCGCTCAAGGGCAAAGTGATCGGAGCACAACGTGCAACCCTCGCCGGTACCTGGATGGAAGACAACATGGACGGCGTCGAGGTCAAACTCTACGACACCCAGGAAAACGCCTACCTGGACCTGACTTCCGGTCGTCTGGACGGCATCCTCGCCGACAAGTACGTCAACTACGAGTGGCTGAAAAGCGACGCAGGCAAGCCTTACGAATTCAAAGGCGACCCGGTGGAAGAAAGCGACAAGATCGGTATCGCTGTACGTAAAGGCGACCCGATCCGCGAGAAGCTGAACATCGCTTTGAAAGAAATCGTCGCTGACGGCACCTACAAAAAGATCAACGACAAGTACTTCCCGTTCAGCATCTATTGATTCTGACCTGCCGGACCGGCGCCGTACTCTGACGGCGCCAGTCCATGGCATTGCCTGCCGCGATTTGAAAAGAACCCCATGACTATCGATCTCTACGGATTCGGCCCGGCGCTCGCCGCTGGCGCGCTGATGACTGTGAAACTGGCACTCTCGGCCTTGTGTCTCGGGCTGGTGCTCGGTTTGCTCGGCGCCTTGGCCAAGACGTCCCCGTACAAGCCGTTGCAATGGCTTGGCGGAACTTATTCGACACTGGTTCGCGGTATTCCGGAATTGCTCTGGGTGCTGTTGATCTACTTCGGCACAGTCAATCTGATGCGTGCCTTGGGCGAATTTTTCGGCAATCCCGACCTCGAACTCAATGCCTTTGCCGCCGGCGTGATTGCGCTGGGCCTGTGTTTCGGCGCTTACGCCACCGAAGTGTTTCGGGGTGCGATCCTGGCAATCCCCAAAGGTCACCGTGAAGCCGGCGTGGCGTTGGGCCTGTCAAAATTCCGCATTTTCACCAAACTGATCATGCCGCAGATGTGGCGCATCGCCCTGCCGGGCCTTGGCAACCTGTTCATGATCCTGATGAAAGACACCGCGCTGGTATCAGTCATCGGCCTGGAAGAAATCATGCGTCATGCGCAAATCGGCGTAACCGTGTCCAAGCAACCGTTCACCTTCTATATGGTGGCCGCGTTCATGTACCTGAGCCTGACCGTTCTCGCCATGAGCGGTATGCACTTAATGGAACGACGTGCCGCTCGCGGCTTCGCGAGGAGCACCCAATGAACTGGGAAGTCATCATCAAGTGGCTGCCGAAGCTGGCCCAAGGCGCAACGCTAACCCTGGAGCTAGTGGCCATCGCTGTGATCGCCGGGTTGTTGTTGGCGATTCCGCTGGGCATCGCGCGGTCGTCGCGACTCTGGTACGTGCGAGCATTTCCCTACGGCTACATCTTCTTTTTCCGTGGCACGCCGTTGCTSGTWCARCTGTTYCTGGTCTACTACGGCCTGGCACAGTTCGATGCGGTGCGTAACAGCTCGATGTGGYCGTACCTGCGCGATCCGTTCTGGTGCGCCACAGCCACCATGACCCTGCACACCGCGGCCTATATCGCCGAGATCCTGCGCGGCGCGATCCAGGCGATACCGCCGGGTGAGATCGAAGCAGCGCGTGCTTTGGGCATGTCTCGCGCCAAAGCACTTTTCTACATCATCCTGCCGCGTGCCGCGCGCATCGGCTTGCCGGCGTACAGCAATGAAGTGATCCTGATGCTCAAGGCCAGCGCCCTGGCCAGTACCGTGACCTTGCTGGAACTCACCGGCATGGCCCGCACCATCATTGCCCGGACTTACCTGCCGGTGGAGATCTTCTTCGCCGCGGGCATGTTCTATCTGTTGATGGCTTACGTGCTGGTGCGCGGCTTCAAGCTGCTGGAGCGCTGGCTGCGCGTCGATGCCTGCCAAGGGCGTTGATGCCTCCTGCGTGCTGACGGGCGAGGCCCTGCTCGCCCGCTTCATCGCGCTGGATGCTTTTCTGATCGAGCATCAGGCGCTATGGAAGCCACGACCGTTTACTCATCTGCAACTTCCCTGGGAAGCGTCCTATCCGGAATTGGCGCTTTGGCTTCGAGGGCGGTCGCTGGAAGACGCAGAAAACAGTCATAACCAACCTTGCTTGCTGGATGCGCCGGAGCCGTTTGCTTCGTTGGCGGCGTTGTCGCGTGAGTTGAGCACGGTGGGGGAGTTGCCGGCGCACGCATTGGAAGCTGCGGGGCATCGGCTGAATGTCGACGTGCCGGGGCGCAAGTGGCAGCAGATCGAGGCGTTTGCCAGTCGCCTGTCGTTTGCTGCACCGCCGAAGCATTGGCTGGACTGGTGCTCGGGCAAGGGCCACTTGGGTCGGCGCTTGCTACAAACCGGGCACCAACTGACCTGCCTGGAATACAACCCGGCGCTAGTGGCCAGCGGACAAGCACTCAGCCAGCGTCATCAACTGCGTGCGTTGCATGTCGAGCAGGATGTGCTCGCGGCGGACACTGCTTCCCTGTTGAACGCCGATCACACGCCGGTGGCGCTGCACGCCTGCGGTGATCTGCATGTGCGGTTAATCCAGCTCGCTAGTACGGCGGGCTGCAAACGACTCGCCATCGCGCCGTGCTGCTACAACCGCATCGGTCTGACCGAGTATTCGCCGATATCCCTGGCCGCCAAAGGCTCCGCCCTACAACTTTCCCTCGATGACCTCGCGCTACCGATGAGCGAGACCGTCACCGCCGGTGCTCGTGTGCGACGTCAGCGTGATACCTCGATGGCCCGGCGCCTGGGTTTCGACTTGCTGCAACGGCAACTGCGCGGTGTTGATGAATACCTGCCCACCCCTTCCCTGCCGAGTGCCTGGCTAGACACATCCTTTGCCGAGTACTGCCATCATCTGGCCGCACTGAAAGAGTTATCCACAGTCGGCCCGCAAGACTGGTCTGCACTCGAAGCCGCCGGCTGGGAGCGACTGGCGCAAGTGCGCAATCTGGAGCTACTACGCGGGCTTTTCCGACGCCCGTTGGAGCTTTGGCTGGTACTCGACCGAGCACTCTACTTGAGGGAGCAAGGCTATACCGTTCGTCTAGGTACTTTTTGCGAAATCCCACTTACACCGCGCAATTTCCTGCTCTTGGCGGAGCGTGCGTAAAAAAGTCGCAGCCTGTGGATAACTCTGTTGATGGAATTATCGTGGATCCATTACCTACGGCAGTTTCAGTGGCGAAACGACACTGTTCAATTTTCGTACATCTCTAAAAAGATCCTGAAAAACAGGGATTTGCGAACAAATGAGAAAACGTTCACAAAAATGGCATTGAACGACACTAGACACCACCCTCATTGTGCATAAGCGCTCGACGCAAAGGACATAAGTGCCTAAACCCGGACGTCAGGCGGGGAAAATTGCACCGCCCCTCGACTCTTGTTATACAAACACGCAAAGGGCGCCGACAGCGCGACCACGAACAAGAAAATTCGACCGACAGGATGCGACAGTGACGTTCATTTCTTACGCACAGAATTTCGAAGACATACGCCTGTGGCGCGCCCTCAAAACCGTCGAGAATGGCTTCTATATCGACGTCGGGGCCAACGATCCCACCCACGACTCGGTCACCAAAGCGTTCTACGACCACGGCTGGAGCGGCATCAACGTCGAACCGATGCTCAATTACTATGAAGCGTTGTGCGAGCAACGCCCCAAAGACACCAACCTGCAATGCGTGGCCGGCGAAAGCGCTGACAACCTGACTTTCTACGGCATCGCCGGCACCGGCCTCTCGACTGCCGACCCGGCCATGGCACAAATGCACAAAGACGCCGGCATGGACGTGCGCAGCCAAACCGTCCAATCCCGCACCCTGACCTCCATCTGTGAAGAACACGCCCAGGGCCGCCCCATCCACTTCTTGAAAATCGACGTCGAAGGCCACGAAGATACCGTCCTGCGCGGCATGGACTTCAGCCAATGGCGGCCGTGGGTCATCCTCATCGAAACCCCGTGGGAGCGCGACCAGACCTGGGAAACCCTCGTCACCGGCGCCGGCTACCAATCCATCCTGTTTGACGGCATCAATACCTACTACCTCGCCGAAGAACACTTGAACCTCAAGCCCGCCTTCGACCTCCCGCCCTGCAACCTGGACGAGTTCCAGTTTTGCAAAGGCCACAACTTCAGCCACCCCATCGGTGATGCCGATCACCAGCTAGCCGCTGCCCTGCAACGCGCGGAACAGGCCGAAGCACAGCTGCGCGCAATGCAAAACAGCCGGACCTGGCAAGCCATTCAGAAACTCAAGAAAACCCTGCTTCGCGCCTGACCTGAAGCCTGCGCAAAAATAGTCTGAATTCAGGGGTTTACAGAACCAATCCAATCGCTATAATCGTCGCCCAACACGCCGGTATAGCTCAGTTGGTAGAGCAACTGACTTGTAATCAGTAGGTCCCGGGTTCGACTCCTGGTGCCGGCACCATATAGAACAACGAAAAAGGCTCACCTTGCGGTGGGCCTTTTTTGTTTATGGGTCTTTTCACTCCTGAATTCCCCCGTTTAGTGTTCGCCCCCTCTTCCGTCTCTGGCACCGCGCATCTAGAAACTTCGCCGACACGATAAGCRGTCACGGTCACAAATCAGCGAGACGGCATAATGGCAGCAGTGCTTATGCACAATCTGCCACTTCACTCCGCCGTTGCGAGCCCCTTTGTAATGAACACCGAACGACGTTACTCGATCATCCTGGAGCACAGCGCCGAAGTGCTGCTTGAACATGCACTCATGGCGCAGATAGAGGCATTTTKGGACGCCAACGATACTCGCTACTTCGGGTTACGTATGGAGGACGAGCACAGCGCGCACGCACGAGTGATTGTTACGGACGAAGTCCCCGACGACGAAGATCTGGAGCTTTCTTGCCTGTAGGAGATAGGGCACGGATCTAGTTTTCCATCTGGTGCCGGCGCCATACACAACAAAGCCCTCGTAGAAATACGAGGGCTTTGTTGTGTATGGCATGTAACCCCCCTTAGTGACCTGCGCTCTGCCCACCATCCACATGCAGAATTTCCCCGGTGACAAAGTTGGCGCTATCCAGATAAACAACCGCCTGAGCAATGTCGCTGATGTCCCCCATGCGCCCAACCGGGTGCAGATTCCCCAGCGCTTCATGAGTTTCCTCACCATGCATCGGCGTTTTGATGATGCCTGGGGAAACCGCGTTCACCCGAATCCCACGCTTGGCGTACTCAATCGCCAGGGACTTGGTAGCAGCGTTCAAACCACCTTTGGTCAGCGAAGCCAGCACTGAGGGCACACCATCAATTGCGTGGTCCACCAAGCTGGTGGTGATGTTGACGACGTGGCCTTTGCCTTGTTTTTCCATCTCGCTGATCGCGAGTTGGGTGATGTAGAAAAAGCCATTGAGGTTCACCGACAACACATTGGCGTAGTCTTCAGCGGTGTACGCGGTGAACGGTTTGGCGATGAAGATCCCGGCGTTGTTAACCAAAGTATCGATACGACCAAAACGTGCGATGGTTTCACGGATGACATGCTGCGCGACCTCCGGATCGCCGATGTCGCCCGCCACGGTGAGGATGTCCGGGTCGGTGGAAGGTTTGATCGAGCGCGACGTCGCGACCACGTTGTAGTCCAGATCACGGAAAGCCTTGACCATGCCTGCGCCGAGGCCTTGGGATGCACCGGTAATGACGATGACTTTTTTCGAATTGCTCATGATGAACCTCTACTAATAAAAGATGATGTGAAAAAGTAAGTAATCAAGCTTCGGCGGGGGCCTTCGCCATTTGTCTCAGCATTTGTTCGTAGTACTCGACCGACTGCGATCCGGACACCAGGTGACGACCGTTGAGGATCATGGCCGGGACCGAATTGATGCCGTGCTGGTGGTAAAACGCTTCAAGTTCACGTACTTCTTTGGCGAACGCTCCGGATGCCAACACCTCTTGCGCGGCCGCCGCGTCCAGTCCTGCTTCAGTGGCCAGACGAACCAGCGTTTCGCGATTGTTCGGGTTCTGGCCGTCGGTGAAGTAAGCGCGGAGTAGAATCTTCTTCAGTTCGACCTGCCGCCCTTCCTGCAACGCCCACAACAGCAACCGGTGCGCATCAAACGTGTTGTAGAAGTGGCTGCGCTTCTCCAGATCGAACGTGAACCCGAGGGCCTCGCCGCGAGCGATCTGCATCGCTTTGCCGGCGGCGACGTCCTCGGCGGTGCGTCCATACTTGCGCATCAAATGCTCGACAGCTTTTTCACCGACCGCCGGCATGTCCGGGTTCAACTCGAAGGGCTTGTAGGTCAGCGCCACCGAAACTTCACCGGCCACGTTCTCGATCGCCTGCTCCAGCGCCGTCGCGCCCAATGCGCACCACGGGCACACCACGTCGGAGATGAAGTCGATGGAGACGGACGCGGTCATGACTTGCCCTCCGCCTCARCCAGTTGCTTGCGGTACTGGGTGGTGGTGATGCCGGCGTAACCCCAGTTATCGGTGTCGACTTCTTCGATCACGATGTGGGTCAGGTGCGGATCCTTTTTGAGGACGCGTTCCAGGGTTTCAGTGATTTCGGCGATCACCTGAGCTTTCTGCTCTGAGGTAACGCCATCGCGGGTAATGCGAACGCTGACAAAAGGCATGAGGAATCTCCAAGTGACCTGCCCTTCGGAATGAATGGGTAGGCGATGGAGCTGAATGTAGGGAGTTAGCTGGAGGGGATAAAGGTGGGGGCGGGAATATCATTAGTTACTTCGTGTAATGATTTCCTCGCTGCGAGGCACTAAAACTGTTTGCATCAAAAATGATTGAGCGGCCAACTTCCTTTTACCGCGACGTTTAGATATCGCCAAAAAATGGAAAAGTGCTCATGACAATTCGATTTTTCGACAGCCCATTCCATGTCACGCACGACGAGGAAATCGCCAGCAAAATGGTGRAAGAAGTGCAGTTGTCGATAGTCACTGATAGCCCCAAAAAGCCTCGCGTCGGAGAGAATGAGGATGGCGTCAGTTTGGATGTGGGTCACTCACGTCTTCCCAAGCCTCAGAACCAGTAAATCACTGAAGATCTCGCCCCACGCCACCACCTAGCCACGATTGCGCATCCTACCCTCTCAAGCTACCTTCAGGTCGTCGCTGCCAATTCAGCGACCGGGCCTGAGAACCCTAGTAAGATACAGGCGCACAAGCGCCCATAATCACGATTGTTGGCGTTTTTTTGTGCCTGCATTTCCGTGTAATGGCGGCTGTGCGTGGGAGACCTTCGGGTCTGCCGGGTTCCTGTATCTCCGGTTTCTCAGCCCGCGCATAGCTGCCACCCATTCGCCTGAGAACGAACGTGGTAGCTCAAACTTTGATTCAGGAGTTTTGCTAATGCCCGCTACCGGTCCGTCCAAAATTTGCGCTACTGCTCCACCGGCCATCACCCACCACCGCCCAAAAACCGGAGGTGCCCAATGACCAATCCTCAAGACCTGAAAACCATCGGCCTCACCCCCTTCTCCTACCACGCCAACGAAGCGCTGTTCCGCATCAACGCCGGCGTCCCGGTGATCCAGGCCCTCTCCCACGCTTCCGATCTGCTCCACATCGCCAAACTCCTCGCATCAGATGCCGCGATGGTTCGCGATACCGACCGGCATGCTTGGGCATCGCATTATTTGCAGGACATGAGCAAGGCAATCATCGATGACGTGGTGAAGGTGCTCGCCGCACCGTGTAACAACCGCGCCAGTAACGTCGCGCCATAAAACAAATCGCACACATGAAAAAGCCCCGAATCAATCGGGGCTTTTTAGTTTCCGCTCACTCTAACCAGCGTAATTTCTGAATTCGTTGCTGTCGCGGACGAGTAACTGCATCAGTTTCGGATGGATAAAAAGCTTCTCCTTTCCGACCTGAACCTCTTCCAAAACGCCAATTGTCACGAGCTCTTTCAGGTGACGAGACGCAGCCTGGCGCTGAGCAATTTTCTTCTCGACGACGTTGCTGATACGACAGTAAGGCTGCTCGAATATGACATCGACAAGTTCACGCGTGTAGGTTTTTGGCAGTTGCTCACGCACAAACTGTGTGGTGTGTTCGGACAATGCCCGAATGGCCGCAATCTTGGCCGTCGTCCACCGAGCGGTCTCCTCCACAGCGCTCAGCATGAACAACAACCACGGCTCCCAAGCCTGTTTAGTCGTGACCTCAAGCAAGAGCCGGTAGTAATCTGCTCGGTAGGCAATGATGTAGCGGCTGAGATAAAGGATAGGCAAGTTCAACAAGCCCTCCTGGATCAAAAACAAGGTATTGATGACCCGTCCGGTGCGACCGTTGCCGTCGATAAAAGGATGGATAGCTTCAAATTGATAATGCCCGACCGCCATACGAACGAGGGGATCGAGGTCGGTTTCGTTGTGTAGAAAGCGTTCCCAGTTCGCGAGGAGGTTACGCAAATGCTCCTCCCCTTCAGGCGGGGTGTAGATAACTTCACCGGTGCGGTCATTCGCGAGTTGGGTACCGGGCGTCCGGCGGATATCCAAGTTCACACCCTTCAGGGTGCGACAGATTTCTACAGCGGTATTGGTGGATAGCGGTCGTTCGGCCAGGGATTGGAAGCCTTGATTCAGCGCCGTTCGATAACGCAACGCTTCCTTGGTCGCCGGGTCTGCATGATTTTCAGTGTCTTGAGCATGCTGAAACAGCAAATCCGTAGTGGTGACGATACTTTCTATTTCCGAGCTGTCTTTCGCTTCCAGCAGCGGAATTGTATTGATCAGGACCGTCTGATTCGGGATCAATTCTGCTGCCTGTTTCAGTTCGGCCAAGGCGGTACGTGCCTCAATGCATTTTTTGAGGACTGCACGTGTTTCTATCTCAATTCCTGGCGGTAACAAAGGTAATTGGTTGTATGGCCTGTCAGCCTGCCATGGCAGTAACGGTTCGGTCATGGATGCGATCCTGGTCATTTTGTATATTTTTTGAGCAGAGATAGCCTTCACTCATGTCGCCAGTGTAGACATGAGGCCATGACGTGTCGCAATTTTTCACTTTTTGCGACACGTCTTTGGAACGTGTCGCCGCGGACGACATGTTGGCGACACGTGTCGCCGAAATCGGATTTTGGCAACATGAGTCTTGTTACGAGGAAGTTGCCTGCTGCTTGAGCAGGAAATAACCCGCAACGCCCTGAGTCTCAAATCCCCAAAAAAATGCCCAAACTTCCCGGCCCGAGCATTTTTTGACGCTGATCACCCACCCTCCCCCAGCCCCCCCCGATCGTGCGCAACCCTCCAACCATCGGACGCCAGCATCATTTCGCTACTAAACTCGGGACAAGCGGGTTCAGGTGCAGGATTATAGCCAGCACGTATCGCCCAACCGACGGCCAGGTACTCAACAACAGCCAGCCCACTTCAGAGGGCATTACCCAATGGATAGCAGAACCCTACGCAACCTCATGCGCATTGTGCAAACCGGCTCTTTGTCGGCGGCGGCAGAGCATTCCTGTTTAACGGTGCAGGCATTGGCTGCGCAGTTGAACAAGGTCGAAGAGCAGTTTGGTTTTCGGTTGTTTCGTCGCTCCAACAAGGGATTGACCCTGACCGCTCAGGGCTCGGAACTCACGCCTTACATGGACAAGGTGTTGCTGGCCACGCGGCAACTGGAAGAAAAAGTGGCTGCGCTGAAGGTGCCTGGGCAA
>NZ_JBFUKU010000027.1:0-34515 GCF_056400685.1 Pseudomonas sp. P5_A12
GGTCAGGGCAGCGAAACGCTCGATGAAGGCTGGGTAGACCTGCTTATCGACATAAATGCGCTCGATCGCGCAGCAGCTCTGCCCGGAATTGAAAAAGCTGCCGTCGACCAGGTTTTCTACCGCATGGTCGAGATTGGCATCTGCGCGAACATAGGCCGGGTCTTTGCCGCCGAGCTCCAGGCCGACGCCTAGGAAGCGCCCGGTGGCGGCAGTTTCCATGGCCTTGCCGGCGCCGACGGAGCCAGTGAAATTGACCTGATGAACACGTCCCGAGCCAATGATCGCAGCGGTCTGGCTATGGTCGAGCAGCAGGTTATGGAACAGCCCGGCCGGGAGGTTGGCGCGGGCCATGGCCTCGGCGAACCGTTCGCCAACCAGTAGGGTTTGCGATGAGTGTTTGAGGATCACGCTGTTGCCGGCCATCAGCGCTGGAATGATCGTATTCACGGCGGTCAGGTACGGGTAATTCCATGGCGCAATGACCAGCACTGTCCCCAATGGATCACGCTGGATGTGCCGGCGGAAACCGCTGACTGGCGCGGGTTCAATCGCTGCCAGGGCTTCAGGCGCAATGGCGATCATGTGGCGGGCACGCTCTTCGAAACCGCGCAATTCGCCCGCGCCAAAACGCACCGGGCGCCCCATTTGCCAGGCCAGTTCCCGCACGATGTCAGTTTTCATCGCCAGCATCGCGTCCACCACCGCACTGCAAAAAGCGGCACGTTCGCTCAGTGGCCGGCGTTTCCATTGCGTCTGGGCGGTGGCAGCTGCCTCCAGCGATTGCTCGATTTGCGCTGGATCGGCGTAACGACGTTCAGCGTAAACCCGGCCATCGACCGGGGAAATGAGTTGAATGATTGCCGTCATGGTGACCTCAATAGCGTTCAAAGCCGCGCTGCAATTCCCAATCGGTGACCCGCCGGTCGTACTCTTTCTGTTCCCATTCGGCGGTGTGCACGTAGTGGTCGATCACTTCATCACCGAATGCTTCGCGCAACATGCTGGAGGTCTGGAGTGCGGCGCAGGCTTCGCGCAAGGTCTTGGAAACTTCCGGCAAGTGTTCGTCGAGGTAGGCGTCGCCTTCAAAGGGCGGCGCGAGGGTGAGCTTCTCGTCGATCCCGGCCAGGCCCGCCGCGATCAGGGCCGCAAAGGCCAGATACGGGTTGAGGTCAGCACCGCCGATGCGGCATTCGATACGGATGGATTTGCTGTCTTCTGCGCACAGGCGAAAGCCGGCGGTGCGGTTGTCCCGGCTCCACACCGCCCGCGTCGGTGCAAACGTGCCGGCCTGGAAGCGCTTGTACGAGTTGATGTAGGGCGCGAGAAAACAGGTGATGTCGTTGGCGTACTTGAGTTGCCCGGCGACCCAGGAACGCATCAGTGTCGACATGCCGAATTCGGCCTTGGCGTCGAAGAACAACGGCTTTTTACCGTTCTTGTCCCACAGCGAATTATGGATGTGGCTGCTGGACCCGGCGGCGTCATAGCGCCACTTTGCCATAAAGGTGATCGCCTTGCCTTGCAGTTGCGCAATCTCTTTGCAGGCGTGTTTGATGATGACGTGGTGGTCGGCCATGGTCAGGGCATCGGCGTAGCGGATGTTGATCTCTTCCTGGCCCGGGCCCCATTCACCCTTGGAGTTTTCCACGGGAATGCCGCTGGCCTGCAGATGCTTGCGAATCGCCCGCAGCACCGGCTCTTCGCGGGTGGTCTGCAGGATGTTGTAATCCTCGATGTAGTGGCCGGCGGTTTTTGGCTTTTGGTAGTTGCGCTCGTGGATGGCCTCGTAGCTCTCATCGAACAGATAGAACTCCAGTTCCGAAGCGAACATGCCGGTATAGCCACGCTCGCGCAGGCGTTCGATCTGCTTCTTCAGGATCGCCCGAGGGCTGTGCGGCAAGTCGCGTCGATGGTGGTGATCGAGTACATCACAGAGCACCAGCGCCGTGCATTCCAGCCATGGCACCCGGCGCAAGGTGGACATGTCGGGCTTGAGCACAAAGTCGCCATAGCCTTTGCTCCAGCTGGCGGCGGCATAACCCGGCACGGGCTCCATGTCGATGTCGTCGGCCAGCAGGTAGTTGCAGCAGTGGGTTTCTTCATGGCCGCTGTCGATAAAAAACTCGACCTGGAATCGCTTGCCGACCAGACGTCCCTGCATGTCGACCATGCAGACCAGTACGGTATCGATTTCGCCGGACACAGCGGCACGCTTCAATTCATCAAAGCTGAGGAGGGGCTCGGTCATCACGTCAGTCCTGCGTGAAAGTGTGGGCCAGTCTGAAATAGCTGTTGCAGACGCTCTTCAGAAAAACCCAAACCCTGCCGGAGCGAGCATCGTGCGCAATAAGCTGATCCTTAGCTTAGCCTACTGTCGTTTATTGCAAGTTTTGCGGTTTGATGCCTGATAAATCAGCCTGAAAGTGGGCGATTCAACGTGTTTCTGGACGCCGTCGCTGCCCCTATGGCATGGTCGAAAAAATGCCACGCAATCAACAGGATTCAGAAGATGGAGGAGGGGGATCAGCTCGGCGGCACACCGTCGATGGCAATGCTCAAGGCATTCAATAATTGCGTGTTGCACCTCGGGCGACTGGCTCGGGAGCGCGGCGCCTCGCAGTTCATCGAAGACGGGCTGCAAGCCTTTCGCCCACTGGTGCCGTTTGCTTCGGCATGGTGGGGCGAGATGTCCACGTCAGACGCCCATGCGGCGCCGAAAAGCTGGATGCACGGGCGTATCGACCTGCCCGAATCGTTTGCCGCCGAATGGCACAAGAGCGCGGGCAGCGACAAATTCTCCCATGACACCTTGAGCCAGCCCGGTGAAGTGGTGCGCGACAGTGGCTTCACCGATCCCCATGAAGAAGTCGACGCCTTCGCTCGCCGGCATGACCTTTACCACCCGATGTGCATCACCTTCGAATTGCCCGAAAGCGGTTTGATGTTTTTTGTCTGCCTCTATCGTGGCGAACAGGTACTGGCCTTCAACGACAGCGAGGCGGCGTTGTTTTCCGCCTTCTGCGATCACCTGTTGCAGCTGTGGCGATTTCAGGTGCAAGACATGATCCGGTTCGACACCGGTAACGGCGCCAGCGACTTCGGAGTCGCGCGCATGGACGGCACGCTGCTGTATGTGGGCGCCAGCCTGTGCGCGGCGATCCAGCGCGAAGTGCCGGGGTGGAGCGGTTCGATGCTGCCGGCGCAGGTGATTGCCCAACTGCCGAACGCGCCAAGCGTCATGCGACTGGGGCGCTGTGCGCTGACCCTCAGCCCGAATGCCAGGCACGTCATTCTGTCCCTCGAAACCCAGTCACGCGGGGCCGTGCTGGCGCCACGGGAGCGGACGGCGGCGATGCTGTTCGCGGCCGGTCACTCGTATAAAGAGATCGCCAAAATCCTCGCCTTGAGCCCCGCGACCGTGCGCACCTACTTGCGCAACTGCTACTTGCAGCTGGGCGTGAAGAGCAAGGTTGAGTTGGGTTCTGTTTTGTCTGCGCAGGCTACCCGCCGCGAATCTCTGTGACGCCCACTCATTCACTGACCCCTCCTCATTTGTAGAGGTCCATCCAGCGGCCGCGCGCGATAGGGTATGCCTTGCATTTCAGGGGCTTGCGCGCAGGCTGGTCGGGCCTCTTCCAAAACTATAAAAACAGAGGTGGGCAGTTGAAATTTTCCAGGCTTTTTGTCGCCGTTGCGGCAACCACGGCATTTTCCGGTCTGACGCTGGTGGGGTGCCAGACCAAAAGTTCGACGCCCGCAGACATGGTCATGCGCAACGGCTATGTCTACACCGTCGATGGCCAGAACTCGGTGCAGCAGGCGATCGCCGTCACGGGCGGGAAGATTGTCTATGTCGGCAATGACGATGGGGTTGCCTCGTACATCGGCAAGCAAACCCAATTGATCGATCTGGCGGGGCGCATGCTGATGCCGGGGTTCATCGATGCGCACATGCATCCGGGGGATGGCGGTCGCGCCATGACCTTGTGTGACCTGAAATACCAGACCATGACGCGCAATGAGTTTCAGAAAACCATTCAGGCGTGCCTGGATGCCGACAAGGATAAAGGGCCGGATGTCTGGCTCGAAGTGGGCAGCTGGGACCGGATGGGCATGGACGGACTCGACGGCGATCCGGACAAATCGACGCTGGACGCACTCAAGACCCAGCGGCCGATTCAGGTGCGCTCCACCGATTTCCACTCTGTGTTGACCAACTCGCGTGGACTTGCCGTCGCCGGCATCAACAAAAACACGCCCAACCCGAGTGACGGCAAGTACGTACGCGACAGTGCCGGCAACCTCACCGGCATCTGCGAAGACGGTGCAGCCGATGCCATGGCCGCCGTGGTACCGCCGGCCACCGACGCGGAAAAACTCAACCAGACCCGCGCCGCGCTCGATGCGATGCGCCAGCAGGGCATCACCAGTTTCTTCGATGCCTTGTCAGGACCGGAGAATGGCAAAGCATTCACAACATTGCAGCAGTCGGGCGAGCTGACCGCCCGGGCCTTGCTGGCGATCAAACTGGACCCGGCCGCCGCTGCAGCCGACCCGGCGAAAACCATCGCCGAGGCCAAGGCGATGGCTGCGACTTACGACCAGGGCGAAGCCAAAGTCGCGCCCGGCGTGAGCATGCGTCACGTCAAATTGTTCATGGATGGCATCATCAATGCGCCGGCGGACACCGGTGCGATGTTGACGCCGTACCTGCACAACGCCGGTACCGATAAGGCGCCAAAATGGGCGCCGGGCAAAAACATCGGCGAGCTGTATTTCCCGCCGCAAGTGCTCAAGCCGCTGCTGTTGCAAGCCGTGCAAGCCGGCCTCGACCCGCACCTGCACGCCACCGGGGACCGCGCCGTGCGGGACTCCCTCGATGGCATCGAATACGTGCGTCAGCAGTTGCCCGGCAACGGCTTTCGCCCAGCCATCACCCACAACGAGTCCGTGGACCCCGCCGACTATGGGCGCTTCAAGGCCCTCGACGTGACTGCCAACATGTCCTTCCAATGGGCTCAGCAAGCGCCGTCCACGGTCGACGGCACCAGCGATCATCTCGGGCCTGCGCGTTTTGCCCGCATGGAACCCTCGGGCAGTATCGCCCGCGCTGGCGGTCGCGTGGCGTATGGCAGCGACTGGCCCGTCGACCCGCTTGATGAGTTCCTGGCGCTGAAGATCGGTGTCACCCGCTCAGGTGATCCGCTGAACCCGCACAGCTATGGCCCCAAGTACGCCGGCCGACTGAATGCCGACCCGGCGCTGTCCCGTGCCGAAGTGCTGCGCACCATCACCCTCAACGCCGCCGAGCAACTGAAATTGGAGAACGTCGTCGGTTCGGTCGAGGTCGGCAAGTTTGCGGACCTGATCGTGCTGGACAAAAACTTCATGCAGGTGCCTGAAGATGAATTGGCCCGCAACGCTGTGCTGATGACGGTGGTCGGTGGCAAAGTCGTATGGGCCAAGGCGCCGTTCGTGGGACAAGTGGCCATGGCCGAACAACAGAAATAACCCCATGCCCACTAATGCCGATCAGTTAAGCAATATCTGCTGTAACGCAATTTCTGTAGCAGCTGGCGAAGCCTGCGTCCGGCTGCGCAGCAGTCGTGAAATCAGTCGATGCGGTGTTTCAGGTAGACCGCAAATTCAGGTTTTACGACTGCTGCGCAGCCGGACGCAGGCTTCGCCAGCTGCTACGGATCGCGTTAGGGCTTAACTGATCGGCATTACCCATGCCCACCTTGAATTGCGTGAATTCGTTCTACCTTGGAAGAGAAAAAAATAATGACCCAGCTCCGAGACAATCAACAACGAAGTCCCCTGATCGAAACACGTTCGATCGATTACATCCCCGAGGCCGAGCGGCATGGCAGCCTCTACAGTCAGTTCACCCTGTGGCTGGGTGCCAACCTGCAAATCACCGCGATCGTCACCGGGGCGCTGGCCGTGGTGTTGGGGGGAGATGTGTTCTGGTCGTTGATCGGCTTGCTGATCGGCCAGTTGCTCGGTGGAGCGGTCGTCGCCTTGCACGCTGCACAGGGACCGAAACTGGGTCTGCCGCAGATGATCTCCAGCCGTGTACAGTTCGGGGTCCACGGCGCGGCGATCCCGATTGTCCTGGTGTGCCTGATGTACCTCGGTTTCAGCGCCACCGGCGCAGTGCTGTCGGGGCAGGCGATTGCCCAGTTGATCAGCGTCAGCGACAGCACCGGCATCCTGATATTTGCCGCGTGCATCGCGTTCCTGACGATCTTCGGCTATCGGGTGATTCACCTGGTGGGAAGGGTGGCCAGCGTGCTGGGCATCATCGCCTTCGCCTACCTGTTCACCCGCTTGATGACCCTCAACGACATCGGCCTGCTCCTGGAAAACCGCCACTTTGGCTGGAGCACGTTCCTACTGGCGGTGTCGCTGTCGGCGTCGTGGCAGATTGCGTTTGGCCCGTATGTGGCCGACTACTCGCGGTACTTGCCGAGCAAAACCTCGTCCTGGAAAACCTTCGCCGCCGTCGGCCTGGGGACCGTGCTCGGCGCCCAGGCGTCGATGGTGCTAGGGGTGTTTGCCGCTGCGTTGGCTGGCGCCAACTTTCGTGGTCACGAAGTGGCGACCATCGTCGGCCTGGGCAGTACCGGGGTGGTGGCGTCGCTGCTGTACCTGAGCGTGGTGTTTGGCAAGGTCACGGTGTCCACACTTAACGCCTATGGCAGCTTCATGTGCGTGGCAACGATCATCAGTGGCTTCCGCAGTCGCCTGGAAATCACCGCCCGCCAGCGCATGGTGTTTGTGTTGCTGATCGTCGCGGCATCGACCACGCTCGCGCTGCTCGGACAGTACTCGTTCCTGAACTCGTTCAAGTACTTCATCCTGTTCTTGCTGACGTTCTTCACCCCGTGGAGCGCGATCAACCTGGTGGACTACTACTTCATCAACAAGGAGCGCTATGACATCCCGGCCTTGTCCGACCCGGCGGGGCGTTACGGTCGCTGGAACGTGTTGGGGATCAGCGTGTATGTCAGCGGCGTGTTGATCCAGCTGCCTTTTGTCGACACCCACTTCTACTCCGGGCCGATGGTCGCGCAGCTCGGCGGCGTGGATATTTCCTGGATTGTCGGGTTGGTGGTGCCGGGTGTTCTTTACTACCTGCTGGCGAGGAAATCGGCGGTGGTTGTGCCGGTTGCACGCAGCACGAAGGCCTGACCGATAGGGGGCGGCAGTGCATTGATCGACATTGCACTGTCGCAGGTCCTTGATGAAGCCCCTGTGCTGATTTCGTCACTCCCTGCGTGCAAACCCATCAAGCCCTGTCGCCTCGAATAGACCACCCTGACCGGTCTGTTCAAGGAGATGACCATGATCCGACTGACCCTGATCGAAGCCCACGCGTTGGCCAAATCGATCCTGTTGCACAACGGTTTTAACCAGGCTCATGCGCGTGCGGTGGCGACGACGGTGACTGCCGGCGAGCGTGACGGCTGTGCCTCTCACGGTTTGTACCGGATTCTGGGGTGCGTCAATTCCCTGCGGGCCGGCAAAGTGTCGGCCACGGCTGAACCCGACGTGATCAATCAGGCACCCTCGATTGTGCGGGTGGATGCCGGCGGAGGTTTTTCGCAGCTGGCGTTTCAGGCGGGTTTACCGCTGTTGACGGAGAAAACCCGAGCCAACGGAATTGCGGCGTTGGCGATCAATCACTGCGTGCATTTCTCGGCGCTGTGGGTGGAGATCGAACAGTTGACCGCTGCCGGCCTGGTGGCGTTGGCGTGTAATCCCAGTCACGCCTGGGTGGCTCCGGCCGGTGGGCGCTTGCCGGTGTTCGGCACCAACCCCATTGCCTTTGGCTGGCCCCGTCAGGGACAGGATCCTTTTGTGTTCGACTTCGCCACCAGCGCCATTGCCCGTGGCGACATCGAACTGCACCGACGTGCCGGCAAAGCGATCCCCGAGGGCTGGGGTGTGGACGGGGAAGGGCAGCCCAGCACCGATGCCAACGTCGTACTCGACAGCGGCGCGATGCTGACATTCGGCGGGCACAAGGGCTCGGCGCTGGCGGCCATGGTGGAGTTGATTGCCGGGCCGTTGATTGGAGACCTCACCAGCGCCGAGTCGCTGGCTTACGACGCGGGCAGCAAGTCGTCGCCGTACCATGGGGAACTGATCATTGCCCTTGATCCACGGCGTTTTTTGGGGGACTCGACGGAGGTGCACCTGGCCAGGGCCGAAGCGTTGTTCCAGGGTATCGAAGGGCAGGGCGCACGCTTGCCCTCCCAACGCCGATACGAAGCGCGGGCGCGTAGCCTGGTGGAGGGCGTGCAGATACCCGAGGCGTTGTATAACGACCTCAAGGCATTGCTGACCTGACTCAGTACTTGTGGGCGAGCCTGCTCGCGATGGAGCCGGCACATTCAACATCTCTGTTGACTGACCCACCGCTATCGCGAGCAGGGTCACTCCTACAGGTTATTTGGGTATTTTTCAGATCGGGTTTCGGTGGCTGTTGCCGTCGACCAACCGGGCAATGCCCAGTGGATTGGCGTTTTTCAGCGGGTCGGGCAACAGCGCGTCCGGGCAATTCTGGTAGCACACCGGGCGCAGGAAACGCTCGATGGCCAGGCTGCCGACCGAGGTGCCACGGGCATCGGAGGTGGCCGGGTAGGGGCCGCCATGCACCATCGCATCACACACTTCGACGCCGGTCGGGTAGCCATTGAACAGCACCCGGCCGACCTTTTGTTCAAGCAGGGCCAGCAGCTCTGCGTGGTCATGCAAGTCCTGGGGTTCGCCAATCAGGGTCGCGGTGAGTTGACCGTGCAAACTGTTCAGCGCTTGGCGCAGTTCGGCTTTGTCGGCCACTTCGACGATGAGTGTGGTCGGGCCGAACACTTCTTCCTGTAGCAACGGATCACCTTTGCGCAACAGACTGACGTCAGCCTTGAACAGATGCGCGCGCGCCTGATTGCCGTGTTGGCCATGGCCGGTCAGGTGGGTCACGCCCGGGTGGCTAAGCAAGGCCTGCACACCTTTTTCGTAGCTGCGGAGGGTGCCCGCGTTGAGCATGGTTTGCGCCGGTTGCTCTGCCAGCAGCGCCGTGAGGGTCTCGGTGAAGGCACTGAATTGCGCAGAGCRCATACCGATGACCAGTCCCGGATTAGTACAGAACTGGCCGCAGCCGAGCACCACAGAGGCAGCTAGTTCGCTGGCAATTTTCTCGCCACGAACGTGAAGGGCTTCGGGCAACACCACGACCGGATTGATGCTGCTCATTTCAGCAAACACCGGAATTGGTTGTGGACGTGCGGCGGCCATGTCGCACAACGCACGGCCACCTTTGAGCGAGCCGGTGAAGCCGACGGCCTGGATCGCTGGGTGCTTGACCAAGGCTTCACCCACGCCCGCGCCGTAGATCATGTTGAACACACCCTTGGGCATGTCGGTCTGTTCGGCTGCACGGAGGATGGCATCGGCCACCTGTTCGGCGGTCGCCATGTGTCCGCTGTGGGCTTTGAACACCACCGGGCAACCAGCGGCGAGGGCCGCAGCGGTATCGCCGCCGGCCGTGGAGAACGCCAACGGGAAGTTGCTGGCGCCGAACACCGCAACGGGGCCGACGCCGATCCGATACTGACGCAGGTTGCTGCGGGGAAGCGGTTGACGGTCGGGCAAGGCGTGGTCGATGCGGGCACCATAAAAGTCACCGCGACGCAGGACCTGGGCGAACAGGCGCATCTGGCCGCTGGTGCGTGCGCGCTCACCCTGTATCCGTGCGTTCGGCAATGCGGTTTCCCGGGTGACCAGGGCGACGAATTCGTTATCCAGGGCATCCAGTTGTGCGGCGATGGCTTCCAGAAAATCTGCACGGCGTGTTGCTGGCATATTGCGAAAGGTCGGGAATGCTTCGGCAGCGGCCTGTGCGGCGGCGTTCACTTCAGCCTCGGTGGCTTGCACGAAAGAGAAGGGCAATATCTCGCCGGTGCTGGCGTCATGGCTGTGCAGAACGATGCTGCCGGCGGCACTGCGCGTTCCGCCGATATAGTTATGGCCGAGAATTTTGGACATGAAAACTCCTGTCGGGCAAAAGGTAATACATCCCATGTAGGAGCGWGGCTTGCCCGCGATGGCGGTGTGYCATTCACCCTCAATGTCGAATGACACACCGCCATCGCGGGCAAGCCWCGCTCCTACAGGTCTTGGGTTCACGCCAGCGARTCGCCTCGACGCGGAGTCGCGGGAGCGGCATTGTCCAGCGCCGCGATCCGCGCAGCAGATTCCGCATCCACCGCGTGCAGCGACTTGCCGCGGGTTTCCCGGGTCAGGCATACGGCAACGACAGAGATCAGCGAGGCACCGACCAGGTACCAGGCGATGGGCGTCGAGCTGTGGTACTTGTTGAGCAGCGTGATCGCGATCAGCGGGGCCAGGGAACCGGCGAAAATCGGCGCCACCTGGTAGCACAGCGAGAGGGCGGTGTAGCGCACGTGAGTCGGGAACATCTCGGCCATCAGCGCCGAATACGGTGCATAGGTCATCGATTCGATGGCCAGGCCCAGGGTGATGGCGGCCATGATCAGCCAGTTGTTGCCGGTGTCCATCATCGGGAAGCCGACGAACCCCCAAAATGCGGTGAGCACCGCGCCAACGAGGTAGACCGGTTTGCGCCCGACCAGATCGGACAGGTAACCCATCAGCGGGATCATGAAGAAGTGCAGCAGGTGAGCGCCAAACATCAGAAACAGAATCTCTGAGGTGTCTTTGTGCACCACTAACTTGAGGTAGGTAATCGAGAACGTCACCACGGTGTAGTAGAGAATGTTCTCGGCAAACCGCGCGCCGATTCCTACCAGCACCGAGCGCCAGTGATGACGCAGCACTTCGACCACGCCCAGTTGTTGCTGCTTGGTGTGAGCCTGACGAGCCTGGGCTTCCTTGAAAATCGGTGCGTCATCGACACTGGTGCGAATCCAGTAGCCGATCAACACCACCACCGCCGAGAACCAGAACGCCACGCGCCAGCCCCAGGCGAGAAATTGTTGCTCCGACAGGTTCGAGGACAACAGCAGCAGGGCGACAGTGGCGACCAGATTCCCGGCCGGCACACCGGCTTGCGGCCAACTGGCCCAGAAGCCCCGGCGGTTATCCGGACAGTGTTCGGACACCAGCAAAATCGCGCCACCCCATTCGCCGCCAAAGGCGAAACCCTGGATCAGCCGCAACAGCACCAGCAACACGGGCGCCGCGTAACCGATCTGGTCGAATCCGGGCAGGCAACCCATCAGGAATGTTGTGATACCGACGACCACCAGGCTCAGTTGCAGCAGGCGCTTGCGGCCGAATTTGTCACCGTAGTGACCGAACACCAGGCCACCCAGCGGGCGGGCGAGAAAGCCCACGGCGTACAGCGCGAACGCGGCGATGATGCCGTCGATGGGGCTGTCGGTCTGGCGAAAGAACAGTTGGCYGAAAACCAAGGCCGAGGCCGTGCCGTAGAGAAAAAATTCATACCACTCCGCGACGGTGCCGGCCATGGCGGCGGCCACGACGCGTTTGAGTCCGGAGGGGGTGGTTGCGCGTTGAGTGTCTTGAAGGTTGGGCATGCTGACGTTTCCTGTAGAGGCGCTAAAACAGGCAGCCGGGTCGGGCCGCGAAGGCCCGCCCGGCAATCACTCAGAGACCGACATCCGGCAGTTGCGGACGGTTCGCCAGGGCTTTGGCCATGATCTGTTCGACGAACAGCCGATCCGCTTCCGGCAACGCCAGGCGTGGCGGACGGGTCAGCGCGCTGCCGCGACCGGCTATGGCTTCACACAGCTTGATGCACTGCACCAGGTCGGCACGGGCATCCAGGTGCAGGATCGGCATCAGCCATTCGTAGATCGGCATGGCTTCGGCGAAACGCCCGGCTTTGGCCAGGCGGAAGATGGTTTCACCTTCTTTCGGGAACACGTTGGACATGCCCGAGACCCAGCCTTCGGCGCCGACGGCGATGCTTTCCAGCACCACGTCATCCAGGCCGGCGAACAGCACGAAGCGGTCGCCGACTTCATTGCGCACGTCAATGAAACGCCGGGTGTCGCCGGAGGAGTCCTTGAAGCACACCACGTTGTCGCAGTCGGCCAGGGAAATCAGGATGTCCGGGGTGACGTCGTTTTTGTAGATCGGCGGGTTGTTGTAGACCATCAGCGGCACGTCGGCATTCTTGGCCACGTAGCGATAGTGCTCGGCGGTTTCAAACGGCTTGGAACCGTAGACCAACGCCGGCATCAGCATCACGCCATCGACGCCGACCTTGCGCACGGCGTTGGCCACCTTGGCCGCTTGCACGCTGGTGAATTCAGCCACGCCACAAATCACCGGCACCCGGCCGCGGGAAGCATCGACGGCGACTTCGGTGACGGCGATTTTTTCTTCGGCGGTCAGCGAGGTGTTTTCGCCGACCGAACCACACACCACCAGGCCCGACACACCATCGCGGATCACGTTGGAAATCACCTGGTGGGTTTTATCCAGGTTGATGGTGAAGTCATCGTTGAATTGAGTGGTCACCGCGGGGAAGACGCCACTCCAGTTAATACGTTTGCTCATTTGTTGCCTCCGGATCGTTAATTGTATTTCGTATACGATATTTAAAATGAAAAGATTCGGCCAGTGCTTTTTCGATTTTTTCAGGGGATTTAGTAGCCGTTGGTCTGGGTGTTCAGGGATTCAGCGCTCAGGCACCCGGCCAGGTGTCGGACAGGCGATAGCCCTGTGGCCATGGATCGCTCGGGTCAAGCAGCAATTGGTGGGTGCCGGTGATCCAGGCCCGCCCGGAAATGCACGGGTAAATGGCGGCGCGGCCGGCCACTTCGGTCATTGAGTCAATGCGGCAGTGGAACTCGGAACCGATGATCGAACGACCGATAAAACGTTCGCCCACCTGCATCAAGCCCTTGGCCTGCAACACCGCCATGCGCGCCGAGCAGCCGGTACCGGTAGGGGAACGGTCTATTTTGCCGGGTTGAATCACCACCGCGTTGGCGCCTGTGGCGATGCCATTCTCGTGGACTATGGGTGCCGCGATCTGGCAGAAGGAAATGTGCGACCACTCGGGGTTCAGCGGATGCACAAAGCCTAATTGTTCATTGGCCGCCCGAGTGATTTTCAGCCCGGCTGCCACCAGATCAGCAGCCTCGTCTGGGCTGATAGAAAAGCCCAGCCCCTTGGCATCGGCGATCACGAAACTGTCGCCGCCATAGGCCGTATCGACCTTCAAAGAACCGATGCCTTCCACCTCAATCCAGGCATCCAGGCGATCGGCGAAGGACGGCACGTTTTTGATTTCGACCCGTTCAACCTTGCCGTCACGGCAATCGGCAACCACCTCGATCAGGCCTCCGGGGGCCTCCAGCACCATGCGGGTTTGCGGCTCGGTCATCGGCAGGATGCCGCTGTCGAGCAACACCGTGGCCACGCACAGTGAGTTGGAACCGGACATCGGCGGGGTGTCCGCCGGCTCCATGATGATCCAGCCCATCTGCGCCCGCGGGTTTTTGGCCGGTACCAGCAGGTTGACGTGACGAAACACGCCACCGCGCGGTTCGTTGAGCACAAAGTTGCGCAGGGTCTGATCCCTGGCGATCCAGCGCGACTGTTCCCACACGGTGGCACCGGGCGGCGGGGCGACACCGCCGACGATCACGTCGCCGACTTCGCCTTCGGCGTGGCAGCTGACGACATGGATTATTTTTGATGAGCGCATTGTCTGTTCCTTGTTGTGTCTGTTGGGGCCTCATCGCGGGCAAGCCCGCTCCCACATGGTTTGGTGGTGTACGCAAATCACTGTGGGAGCGGGCTTGCCCGCGATGGGGCCATCCGCTATTTCACCGATTTGAGAAACGCCGCTGTCTCCGCATGCACCGGATTGCCAATCACCTGATCCGGCGAGCCAATCTCATGCACCAGCCCATTGCGGAAGAACGCCACACGGTCAGACACATCGCGGGCGAAGCGGATCTCGTGGGTCACCAGCACCATGGTCATGCCGTCTTCGGCGAGCATGCGCATTGTGTCCAGCACCTCGCCCACCAGTTGCGGGTCGAGGGCTGAAGTGGCTTCGTCGAACAGCATGTAGTCCGGTGACATCGCCAGGGCGCGGGCGATGGCCATGCGTTGCTGTTGACCGCCGGACAGCTTGCCGGGGAAGGTCTTGAGCTTGTCGCCCAAACCGACGTGGGTCAGTTGTTGCACCGCCAGTTCCTCGGCTTCGGCTTTGCTTTTGCCCAGCACTTTGCGCGGGGCGAGCATGACGTTTTCCAGCACCGTCAGGTGCGGAAAGGCGTTCCATTGCTGGAACACGATGCCGATCTTCTGCCGCAGTCGGTTAAGGTCGGTGGCGCTGTGGTGGACCTCGACCCCGTCCACGCGAATGTTGCCCTTCTGGATCGGCTCCAGGCCGTTGATGCACATCAACAAGGTGGATTTGCCGGAGCCGGAGCCGCCGATGATCGACACCACCTCACCCTTGTTCACGGTCAGGTTCACGCCCTTGACCACTTCGAGGTTGCCGAACGATTTGTGTACGTTGTCGATCTCAATCATTTTCCTGCCACCTTCTTTCCAGACGAGCGCCGAGGCGTGCAACCACCAGGCTCATGACGTAGTAGATAAGGCCCGCGATGCACAGCACCAGCAACGGCTCCTGGATGCGGGTGACGATGGTTTGCGAGGCGCGCAGCAGTTCGACGATGCCGATCCACATCACCAGCGCGGTGTCTTTCATCACACCGAGCACCAGGTTCAGCCAGCCGGGGAAGGCGACTCGCGTGGCCATCGGCAGGACGATCCAGCGCAGGTCCTGCAAGAAACTCAGGCCCAGTGAGCGGCTGGCCCGGCGTACCGTGAAGGGCACCGCCAGCACGCCACCGCGCACGATCTCGGTGAAGTACGCGGCGGTGTACACCCCGAGCACGATGCAACCGACGCTGAAGGCACTGATGTTCAGGCCGACGATGCTTTTGAGTGAGTTGAACAGCACGAACTGGATCAACAACGGCACGCTGCGAAACACGTCCAGCACCCAGGCCAGCGGCAAACTGGCCCGTGGCAGCAGGGCGCGCAGCAAGCCGAACAGCAGCCCGGCGATGGAGCCGAGGATGATCGACCAGAACGTCAATTGCAGCGTGACCCAGGCGCCATTGAGCAGGAACAGCAGGTCATTCGAGGAAAAACCGGTGGCAAACATGGACAGCTCCTCAGTAACGAAACAACCGCCAGGCCATCAACCGGGCGCTCGCGACAATCGCCTTGGCAATCGCGTAATACAGCACCGCCGCAATCGCGAAGTACTCGAAGGTGCGGAAGGTTTTGACGTTGTAGTCCTGGGTCACCCCGGTCAGGTCATTGTTCAGCCCGACGATCACCCCCAGCGACGTCATCAACACCGCCCAGACCATTTGGTTGGTCAGCGGGTAGAACACGATGCGCAGCAGCTGCGGGACGACGATCATGCGATAGGTCTGAAAGGCGCTCATGCCCAGTGAACGGGCGGCGCGCACCTGGGTCTGGGGCACGGCCTTGAGCCCRCCGCGAAAGGTTTCCGCCAGGTAGCCCGCGTTGTTGAACGTGATCCCGGCCAGCAGCGCGAGCCAAGAGCTGACATGCAATCCGAGCGATCCGAGGCCGAAGTAAAGGATGTAGATCTGGAACAGCGAGGGCGTGTTGCGGGCAATCGACACCCAGCCGTTGCCGATGCCGCGCAGCAGCGGGTTCTTGCTTTCGCGCATGACCGTCAGAGCCAGGGCGATGAGCACCCCGAAGATCATCGACAGGGCCGCGGTCTCGAAGGTGACCACGGCGCCGGCGAGCATGTCCGGCAAGGCGCGCAGGGCTGAGCGCCATTGGAAGGTGTAGTCAAACATGCGCGGGGCTCTCCAGTTGGGCGGCGGGTTGCAGCCATGCCGGCAGTCGTTCGCTGGCGATGGCGTTGCACGCGGAATCGACACACTCGGCCAGACTGGCGAAATGCACCTTGCGACCCACCAGCCCGGGTGCGTAGTGGGCGTATTTGCCCGAGTTGGTCATCAGCGTGGTGGCGGCAGGTGGAATCACCGGCTCGCCGAGCATGCACCAGCAGGTGTCGGTGACCAGGGTGGCGCCGAACGCTTCGATCACCGCGATATGCCCGGCCAGGCGTGCCTGTTCCAGCACCGCGCGGCCGCAGGTGATGGCGAGTACCACGTTCGGGTGTTTGTGCCGACCCCGGCACAGCCGCGCCAGATGCGCGAATTCGCTGAGGGAAAAATGCGGGTTGCCCAGCGACACCACATCCACCCGCTGGTCACGGGCACTGTTGAGCTCGCGCCAACTTTTCAGCAGGTCTCTCAGGCGGATTTTTTCCACGGGTATGGATACACCCGGTTCCAGCACCTGTGTCGGGTCGATGGCTTCCGGTGTCACCCCGGCGATATGAAACAGCGGCGCCGCCGAGGTGGTGGCAAACGCTGCGCCGAAGGCTTTGAGATCGTCGAGGCTCGGCTGGCGGTTCTCCAGGCCCAGTACCAGCGGCACACGGCTGCCAGCCAGGGCACCGATGTGATAACCGAGCAACGGATAAAAGGCATCGTCTAGTTCACCGAGTACCGGCAGCTCGATCTGCAAGCGGGCCTTGCGTTGCGCGTCCAGGTGGCAGCCGATCAGCGGGGCGCGGCCGGTGAGGGCGATGCAGATGTCGAGGTAGTCCGGGTACTTCAGGGTGCGTGCGCCGAGCACGCTGTTGGCGTACACCACGGCATTGGATTCGGCCCAGACAATTTGCTCGCCTGCCTTGGGCGCAGTGTCGAGCAGGTAGGGCGCGCAGGTGTAGCTTAGTTGCGCACCCATCGCCATATAGGCATCGCCCAGGGCACTGGCCGGCTCGCCGAGGGCCGGGTCGATGCCCAATTCGCGCCAGCGGCGCTGGTCCACGGAAATCGAATTGAGGGTGGTGGGCACCCGCACTTTGGCCCCCCATTGCACCAACTGTTGGGCAAAGCGCAGGCTTGCCGGTCCGGTGTAGATGCAACCGTCAATGTGCGCCTGGGTGACATCCACCAGACTTCGCGCCCCTTGCAGCTCGGCCATGCGCAGAACGATGTGCATAGCCATTTGCGCGGCTTGACCGTGCTGACCGTCGAGCAGCGCCTGATCAAACTCGGTGAGCTCGATTGAAGCGCGGTTGTCGGTGGAAGGTCTGTCGAGCGCCTGCCAGGTATCGTCGGGCAGGTACTCGAACAGGCCCAGCGTGGCGCCATCGACTCGGGCGAAAGCGTGATCGACCAAGGTCGCGAACGCCTCCCGGCCGATGCAGAGCACCGGCAGGGAACGGGCAAAAATAGTCTGTGCGACCAGCACGCCCAGGGTCAGGATCTCATCCGGTTCGGCCAGCACCAGTGCCGCCGGTGCATGGCCGTTGCTGATCAGTTCCATCAACACACTGCTGCCGGTACACGAACCGCGCCCGCTGGGAATCGCCAGCACACACCCGGACAGGAATTCGCCGCTGAGCGGGTGGTGGCGATCGATGACCTCGCCACTGCCGGAATCAACTCCGCCCCAAAAACTCAGCCCGACATCGGCGAACAGCAGGGCACCTTGAGCAGCGCCCGCGACCAGACTGCGACCGGCCAGAGAAACGGACCCAGGCATGCCGGACATCTTAGTAGTAGACCTGTGGCACGGTCAGGTTGGCCGGCGAGATATCGGTGCCGACCCATTTGACGAACAGCTCCTTGTAGCGACCGGTGCGCACCTGCTGGTTGACGAACAGGTTGAGGTAGTTGAGCAGGCCATACTCGTTGCGCTTGGCGCCGAGGGACACGTAGTCGATGACGTACGGGGCGTTACCGGCGACTTTGAGGTTTTTGTATTTACCCGATTTGAGGGTGGCGGCGGCGACGGTGTTGGTGACCACGGTGGCGTCGATGTGGCCTTGGGCAACGGCCAGCAGGGTGTCGTTCTGCGACTGATAGGCACGGAAGCTGCCGGCGCCCCAATTCTTCACGTCTTTCTCCAGGGCGATGGCCTCATAGGTGCCGCTGGTGTTGCCCACGGGTTTGCCTTTGAGGTCGTCAAAGCCATTGATGCCCGTATCGTCGCGGGTCAGCACCACCATTTGGAACGCGAAGTAGGGCACGGTGAGGCCGACGGTCTTGGCCCGTTCGAGGGTGTCGGACGTGGAGGCGACGATCACGTCGGCGCGCCCGGAGACCAGCGCCGGAATGCGGTCCGGGAACGGCGTCTCGACCACTTCAGCCTCGACCCCGAGGATCTTCGCCAGGTCGCGGCAGTAGTCCACATCGAAACCGGCCGGGTTATTGCTGGCATCGCGAAAACCCATGGGCGGGAAGTCCAGGGTGACGGCGCAGCGCAGCTTGCCGGCTTCGATGATGTCGTCGAGCTTGTCGGCCTGGGCGTTGGCGACAAAGAGGGTACTGAGAACAGCGCTGAGGGCTACGGCAAATGCGGGGTTTTTCATAGAGGCCTCGGTTGAGTGAAGTGCTGTTGGATATCGTATTGAGGATTTCGTATACGATATTAACAATAGCAATCAACGTGCCGATTTCCAGTCAGAACCGTGAATTTAGCGCCAGCCCTTGAAGTAGAAGTGTTGCAGAGGGGCACCGCCGTGTCGGAGTGATTCGGGCCGGTGTTACAGATGGGAGCAATGGTGGTGCGGGCGCCCCTTTAGGGAACACCGGTGACAGGTCTAGCGTTGGTTGTCGCGATACTGACTCGGCGACAAACTGGTCAACGCCCGGAACTGCCGGCTAAAAGCACTATGGTCGGTATACCCACAACGCAAGGCAATCTCGGTAATCGGTAAATCGCTATGCAACAACAACCGTGAACCTTCTTCCAGGCGCGCCTTGTGAATCATCTGTCGCGGTGTGAGCTGGAACACCCTTTTGCAGTGACGCTCCAGTTGCGCGACGGAATAGCCGCCAATGGCCGTCAATTCAGAGAGGCTGATGGGACGCGCGAAGTGGCTGCGGATATGCGCATCCACCGCGGCGAGCTTCTGATAAGCAGGATGATTGGATTGTGGCGATTGCAAATCGCGGGAAATGCCGGCAAGGCCAACGATGCGACCTTGTTCATCTTTGAGGGCAAGTTTGTGGGTCAGGCACCAGATCGGCTGGTTGCCGAAATACAGGTGCAGTTCCAGTTGGTCGGCCAGTACACGGCCGCTGGATAACACCCGTCGATCCTGTTCGGTGTACAGCGGGCCGAACTGATCCGGGAAGACCATTTCAGCGGTGCGCCCCAGCAGTTCCGAACTGTGCTTGAAACCGCATCGCCGGGCCAGGGTCTGGTTGACGAAGGCGTAACGGGCTTCTCGATCCTTGATGAAAAACACCACGTCCGACAGGGTATCGAGCAGCGGTGCGATCGGCTGAAGACTGTTCAGCAGCGTCGGCAAGTCGCAGGGTTTAAACGTGGTGAGCGAGGGGTACATGGCGTTGGGGGCCTGATGGCGACCCCCGGGATCATAGAGGCTCGGCAGCGTGGCCGAAACCCCCGATGGGATCATCACGCGGGCGGGGTGTCGTCCAGGCACATCAACGTCTCGATCCGCGCCGGGCTGAACGGTGGGCGCGGCGCTGAAGGTTGCCAGCCAAACAGATGCTGCACCGCACCGCCACACACACGCCCCTGGCAGGCGCCCATGCCGCAGCGGCTGGCCAGCTTTGCCTCACGCCAGTCCGTGTGCCCGGCCAATGCTGCGTATGCCACATCTTCGCAACGGCAAACCAAGGTGTCGGGGTGTGCCAGGGATTTGAGTTGCGGGTCGAGGGCGAATGCCTGATTCAGCGCATTGGCGAACCCCTGCCAGCGTGCCCGGCGCGGCCACAGTTGGCGGGCTGCTGCAACGTCGCCCACTGCGGCGTGACCAGCAATCGCACCTTCCACCAAGGCCAGTTCACTGCCTCCGAACCCGGTGCATTCACCTGCCGCGAAATGGTCGGGGTGGTTGCTGGCCTGCCAGGTATCCACCGCCAATGCTTGTCCTTGGATGGCGTAAGCCAGCGCCTGCCCCAGCTGGATATTCGGGATCAGGCCGAAACCACAGGCCAGTCGATCACATTCCAGCTCGACGATTTTGCCTTGCTGTTGCAGGCGCACGCCTTCGAGTCGTTCGGTACCAAGGGCTGCGATGACATGAGTGGCTGCCCGGTAATGACGGTTGAACAAGCTGAACGATTGCAACCATTTCGCCGGCCAGCGAGGCAGTTGCGCAGCGAAGCCAGCGACAGACGCGAATGAAGCTTGCTCGGCGATGCGTAGCACCGTTGCCCCGTGTTTTTTGGCGGTAGCCGCACTGGCCAACAAGAGGGGGCCGCTTCCGGCGATCACCACGCGCTCATCGCGTACCGCAAGTCCGGCTTTGATCAGTGCCTGCAACCCCCCGGCCCCGGTGACCCCGGGCAGCGTCCAGCCGGGGAAGGGCAGCAGCAACTCGCGGGCACCGGTGCACAAAATCAATTTGTCATAGCTGATCAGCCAGCCGTGATCGTCGTCTTCGACCAGCAGTTGTTTCGGGCCGGGATTGGCGATCACCCGCGTGCCGCGGTGATGGCGGATATTGGTGTGGGACTGCAAGCGCTCACGCAGCTGACGGGCCCGAGCGGGGAGGCTGGCTTGCGGGCCATCGCGCCAGATTTGGCCGCCCGCCAGCGGATTGTCGTCGAGCATGACAATGCGTGCGCCACTGGGGGCCGCTGCCAGTGCGGCGGCCATGCCCGCAGGGCCGGCACCGATGATCAAGAGGTCGGCGTATTCGTTCATGGCTGTGTCTCCACTTGCATGCCGTCACGGCAGAGGGTCTGGCAAGCGAGGCGACGGCGACCGTCGATGGTCACCCGGCATTCCTGGCAAATGCCCATGCCGCACAGCGGTGCGCGCCGTTGTCCGCTGACCGAGGTGCGACTGCAACCGTTGCCGCCCAGCGCCAGGGCTGCGGCGACGCTGGTACCCTCGGCGACCCTCAGGGCATGACCGTCGAGCATCAATTCAGGCATACACAGGTTCTCCGAGGAAACGCTGGGGCAAGTAGGGTTGCGCGGCCAATGGCGGGGTTTCGTTGAACAGTTGCGCGACCAGCAAATCCGCAGTGCCGGGCGCTGTGGTCACCCCCAGGCCTTCATGACCGACCGCCAGCCATAAGCCCCGACGTTGCGGGTGCTGACCCACTAGCGGCAAGCCGTCGGGGCTGGCAGCACGAAAACCGGTCCAGGCGCGGATGCCATTGAGCCGGGCCAACCCCGGCATGTATTCGGCAGCACGCTTGAGCATTTTCGCCAGCATCCAGCCTTCGACCTGAGGGTCGGTCGTGCCGAATTGCCGCGAGGCGCCAATGAACAATTGCCCGGTCGGACGCGGTTGAATATTGCAGGCCACCGACGGGCCTTTAGCGTTATGGGCGCTGGTGACGTAACCCAGTTCCACCAGGGTGTGGGTGACGGTGGCGGGGTAGCGGTCGGTGATCAGCAAGTGTCCTTTTTTCGGTTCGATGGGCAAATCGGGGCACAGTTCATTGGCCTGAACACCGTTGGCCAGCACCACCGCTTCGGCACTCAACCAGTGGCCGTCATCGAGCCGTACCCGATGACCATCGACCTCCGTGACCCGTGCCCGGCGCTGGCGAATGTTCGGCGTGTCGAGCATCCAGTTGGCCGTGGCCGGCGCATAAAGAATGCCGTCGTCGTTGATCAGCAGACCCCCTTCAAGGCTCTCGCGCAGTTCGGGTTCGCGCTGGCGCAAGGCACTGGCTCCGATCAGTTCGCAGGCGACCCCTTGAGCCTGCAGGTTCAGGCATTTGCTGTGGGCCACCGCCATTTCCTCGGCGTTGGCGGCCAGCCAGAGCGTGCCGTTGTTGCGATAAGCACAGCCGTCGGGCAAGTCCGGCCCGTGTTCGCGCCAGCGTTGCAGGGAATAATCACTCAGGGCCAGCTCGGCCGGGTTGTCGTCGAGCACCAGCAAGTGGCCCATGCCCGCGGCCGTCGCGTTGTGCAGGCCGGCATCGAGCACCAGTACCTGCAAGCCGCGACGCGCCAGCGCCTGGGCGCAGGCCGCGCCGATGATGCCGGCACCGATGACGATTACATCGGCCACACGGCCCTGGTTCATGGGCGAATACCCCAGGCGAACGGATCGTCCTGTTCAATGATCAAGCGGGCTTCGGCACTGATGAAGGCGCGGCCACGAATGGTCGGGATGATGCGCTCACCTTGCCATTCGAAGGAGCCTTCGAATTCGCTGCCAATCACACTCGCCTGGCGCCAGATCTGCCCTGGCTGCAAGGTGTCGTCAGCCGCCATGCACGCCAGTTTCGCGCTGGTGCCGGTGCCGCACGGTGAACGGTCGTAGGCCTTGCCGGGGCAGAGCACGAAGTTGCGGCTATCGGCGTGATCGTCATCGGCGAACAGTTCGACATGATCGATCAGGCCGCCGTCTTCACCGAGAATACCCTGGGTTTCGAGTGCTTGCTGCACCGCGTAGGTATAAGCGGTCAGCGTCTCAAGGTTGTCGCCCGACACCCGCAGGCCGTGGTCGGCGATCAGGAAAAACCAGTTGCCGCCCCAGGCGACATCGCCGATCACCTGACCGATCCCCGGCACCTGCAATGCCAAATCCTTGCGATAACGATAGGCGGGGACATTGCGCACGCTGACCGTGTGGTCGTCGTGCAGGGTGGCTTGCACCGTGCCCACCGGCGTCTCGATGCTGTGCACGCCGGGCCCGATCTTGCCCATATGCGCCAGAGAAGCCACCAGGCCGATGGTGCCGTGGCCGCACATGCCCAGGTAACCGCTGTTGTTGAAGAAAATCACTCCGGCACAGGCACTCGGGTCCACGGGTTCGCAGAGCAGGGCGCCCACCAGCACATCACTGCCCCGTGGTTCCAGCACACACGCCGCACGCCATTGGTCATGCTGTTCGGCGAGGATTTTGCGTCGTTCAGCCATGCTGCCACGACCCAGATCAGGAAAACCGGCGGTCACCAGACGAGTCGGTTCGCCGCCGGTGTGGGAGTCGATGACGGAGATGCTTTTCATGGGAGGGCCACGTCCATTCGGTTGAGTGAACGCTAGAGTGGCCCGTGCGGTCGGGTGTCGGCTTGATGGATTTAACCGGTGCCGATGACGAAATCAGCACAGTGTCCGCAGCAGTCAGTGAGCGTGTGGCAGATGCTCGAAGAGGGTCTTGCAGACCCCGGCAATGTGCTCGTCCAACAGCTTCACCGCCAGATCCACATTCTTGGCACGGCAGGCTGCAAGGATCTCGCGGTGCTCGTGATCGGCACGCTCTTTGCCGGCGGACAGGCTCATCTGCATGCGCAGGTAGCGCTCCAGCTTGTCGTTGACCGAACGAATCAGGCTGACCAGAAACGGTCGCTGCGCCGGCTCGTACAGGCAGGAATGCAACTCCCAGTTGAGCTCGGCCCAGCGCCCTACGTCGTCTTCGCCGATGAATTCCTGGCAGATACTCTCGGCACGGGCGAAGGTCTGTTCGGTCATGTTGGGAATGGCCAGGCGCAACACCTTGTCCTCCAGCAACATGCGCACTTCGAACATCTGCGCCAGTTCCGCATCGGAAATCCGCGTGACCATCGCCCCGCGATTGCGCTGGAACATCACCAGGCCTTCGGCCTCCAGTCGCTTGAGCGCCTCGCGCACTGGAATTTTGCTGACGTTGAACTGGCGGGCAATGTCGTCCTGGCGAATCGGTTCATCCTCGGCAAAATGACCGGCGACGATCGCGTCCCGCAAATGACGGGTGATGATTTCCGAGGTCGAGGGCGTATTGCCAAGGTCGGGAGCGTTGAGTTTGGGTAGATTCACGTCGGCGGTCGTTTGGAGTGGGATAGCGCTAGGGTATACGAAATTCTTTAACGGATCTCCCTCGCCCCCTTCAGGCGTCAACTCGAGCGCATCGCTCATCATTCCGTTGGAACTCCCCACACCGCCGCCCCGTCATCTGGATTGAGGGGGGCTGCGGGTATTTCGTGGCGAACCCTGATAACGCTTTTTCATTCAGAAGGCGAGGGACGACATGATTACTTCAGACAGCACAACCGGGAGTCAGCCCGATAAACCCCACAACGGAGGAACAGAGCAGGGCTTTGAACACTTGAAGGAAAACGTGACAGAGGCACTGGGCGGCGCCAGAGAGCAGGCGGATGCGCAATTTGGTCAATACCGGGATACCGCAGCCGACCAGATGGAGGCGCTGGCCCAAGGGGCGAAATCCTTCGTTGCCGAGTTGCAGGACAAGGACACGCTGGGCATGTCCGATTACTTGGTGGACATGGCCGAGTCCATGAGCGGTCTGGCCGGGAACCTGCGTGGCAAGAGTGCCGAACAGTTGCTCCATGACGGCGCCGATCTGGCGCGAAACAATCCTGCCTTGTTCATAGCCGGCAGCATTGCGCTGGGCTTTGGCCTGTCGCGCTTTCTCAAGGCCGGTGCCGCGCCCGCGGCGACGCTCCCCGATGCTGGCGATCCGGCAGCAGGCCACTCCGTGCCGGCTTCAGGTGGTTTTGGCGCGCAACGCCCCTACGAAACCTCCGTTCCCTCTCGCACCGATCAAAGTCATGACCACGGCACCATCGTCGCGCCGGGGGCACCCAGTGACCACGGCCAGCCTTCGGACTTTGCAACGCCTTCGAGCCCCGGTTCGACAAACTTCAATGGAGCACTGTGATGAACAGAGAAGATCCGAATTTCCCAGGTGCAACGCCGCTTCCCATACCCGACCCTGACGCATCGGTCGTTGGACTATTACGTCAGCTGGCCCGCGAAGTGCCGGCGCTGTTCACCAAGGAACTGGCGTTGGCCAAAGCCGAACTCCAGGCCAGTCTCACCACGCTCAAGGCCGGCATCGCCGGGGTGGCGAGCGGTGCAATTGTGCTGCTGGCGGGGTTCATCATCCTGTTGATGTCCGCCGTCTATGGCCTGAGCATCGTGATGGCGCCATGGTTGGCGGCACTGATCGTCGGTGTGGTGGTGATGATCGTCGGGTTCGCCATGCTGCAGGCCGGAAAAAAACAGTTCGAACCGTCCCATTTGAAGCCTGATCGGACGTTGGACGCCTTGAACAAAGACCAGGAAGCGCTGCGCAGGAGAGTCTCATGAACAGTGAATTTGAATACGAGTCGCAGAAAAGCCCCGAGGCCATTGAGCGCGATATTGATGCGCAGCGCGCGAGTATCGGCAACATTGTCGATGCCCTGGAAAGCAAATTCACCCCGGGACAGGCCTTTGATCAGGCGTTGTCTTTCATGCAGAACAACGGCACGACCTTCCTGACCAACCTGGGCACCAGCGTGCGCAATAATCCCGTTCCTGCGGTGCTGACGTCGGTGGGTCTGCTGTGGTTGATGATGAGCCAGAACCGTCCGCCGACCCCACGCCCGGTTTATCCCGCAAACCCGGATCACAATAAGGTCGGGGAGTGGGCCGATGGCCTGGCTGACGGCATCGACAGTGCGCGTGACCACCTGCACCAGACGGCGGACACGCTCAAGGAGGGTTACCAGAGCGTGAAAGGCAAAGCGGCGAACCTGGGTGAAAACCTGGGGGCGGCCACCGAGACCGTCAGCCATGCCGTGCATGACGCCAGCGACCGTTTGGTGCGCAGCACACAAATGATGGGCAATCAACTCAGCCAGTTGCTCAAGGAACAGCCACTGATGGTCGCCGCTGCGGGTATCGCTTTGGGGGCCATGTTGGGGGCGGCATTACCCTCGACAGCGACCGAGCAACGCTACATGGGCAAGACCAGCGCAGGGCTGGCCGACAAGGTCAAACAACAGGCGCGGGAGGGTTTTGAAGCGGTGCGCGATACGGTGACAAAAACCACGGATCACGCGGACGCAGACATGAAACCGGAACGCGACTACCACGAAGCATCCGATGCACCAGCCGATCTGTCTCGAGGATTGGGTACTCCGTAAAAGGGCTGTAAGAAAAACGGGAGGTCCAAACAGGCCTCCCGTTATTCAAGGTCAGCACCTCTGGTCGGCACCCATGAACCGACGTCGAATCCTGTTGATCCATTCAGAAATAACTCTGGGATCCCACTGCCATGAACGCCTTCAGAAACCAGCTGACGCTGGCCCAGGAACGAAAACTTTATGCCCTGGATTCCTGGCATCGAGCGCTCGACAACATCGCCCTGCGAATGGACTCGCCTGAGGCCTGGCATGAGGAACTGTTACGGCAGTCGGATGAGATGGATCGCCAGCGTTTGGTCAGTTGGGAAGAGTGGCGAGATCTGCGAATCGAGGCCGATCAGGCGTTTTTACTCGCCGTAGCAGGGGAGGATTATCACTCAGGGCACATCGATGAACAGGCATCTGAAATTCGGAATTGAAGAGGAATACTTCATCACTGATCTGGACAGTCGACGTATGTCCGAGCGTCCGCCCAGCGCTGCAATCGACGCGTGCAAAGCGGCGATAGGCGATTGTTTCGCGTATGAGATGTTCCAAGGGCAAATCGAAGTGGCGTCTCCCGTCTTCACCAGTATTGCCGAAGCCGGACAGTACTTTGTCAGCGCTCGTAAGACGTTGCGCTGCACGCTCCAGTCTTATGGTCTTGGACTGCTGTGTGTCGGGAGTCACCCGTTGGCAGACTGGCGTGTGCAAGAGCCCACCCGGCAGAATCACTTTACTCAACTGTTTGAAGACTATCAGCGCGTGGCCAGGCGTAGCGTGCTGTCCGGCCTGCACGTACATGTTGAAGTGCCGGAATACGTGGATCGTATTCGCGTCATGAACCACGTCTTGCCGTGGGTGCCGTTGTTGCTGGCACTGAGTAGCTCCTCACCTTTTTGGGACGGCGCCGACAGCGGTTTTATGAGCTACCGGCAGACGGCGTGTGATGAGTGGCCGAGGATGGGGATTCCGGAGTTCTTCGAGGATGAAGCGACCTATGAGGCCTACGTCGCCTTGCTGATCCGTACCGGCACCATCAGACAGGCCAGCGAGTGCTGGTGGGGAGTACGGCCCGCTTCCAGGTTTCCGACCCTGGAATTGCGTATGACGGACGCCTGCCCACGCCTGGAGGATGCCTTGTGTATTGCCTCATTGTTTCGATTGCTGGTTGCCGACGCCATTGATCAACCTCGGCCGGGCCGGGCCTGGTCGCAAGCGTCCCATTGGATTCTCAAGGAAAATCGTTGGCGGGCGAAACGCTCTGGAATACATGGGGCATTCATTGTTGAAGGGTACGACGACCGACCCTTCTCGGCTGAGCAGTGGCTTTTCCTGGCAGAGCAGATCCTGGGCGACGCAGCGCGGGAACTGCGCGTGGAAAACGTCTTTTCCCAGGCTCGCCGAATTCTGCGCAACGGTACCAGTGCAGACCGCCAGCGCAGCATTTTCGAGCGAGCGCTGGCCAGCACCGAGGATGCTCAAGCCGCTCTGTCGCAAGTAGTGGATCAGTTGCTGATGGAAACGTCGCAAACGCCGTGCAATACGATCCGTAGCAGCTGGCGAAGCCTGCGTCCGGCTGCGCAGCAGTCGTAAAACCTGAGTTTGCGGTCTTCCTGAATCAGCGCATCGTCTGATTTCACTACTGCTACGCAGCCGGACGCAGGCTTCGCCAGCTGCTACAACAATTGCGCTACCGATTTAACTGATCGGCATCAGGCGCTACGGCTGTTCTACTGCCAGGTTCTAGTCTTGATCTTCCGTGACCTCTTTCCAGCTGTCATCCGGATCAAAGAGCTTCATCGACTGCGCCACCTTTTCACTGTCGGGGCCCAGGTCTTTTTCAAATATCTGGCCGTCATGACTGATCATGAAACTCATCACGCCGGTATCGTCGTATTTCGCCGGCCAGGCGATCAGTGCAAAGCCTCGGCTCATCTTGTCACCTATCAGATAGCTGTAGGCGCCACCTGGTGCCGAAGGACCTTGGCCAGTCAGGATGCGGAAGTGGTAACCATGCCAGGGTTCTCCGGCGATGGCGTTGCCGAACGTGGGACCCAACGGGCTGATCTGACCGCTATCGTCGTCCGCCCAATACAGTCCATCGTGCTTGCCGGGGGCGCTGTAGATATTCTGCGCATACTCCAGTGCGCCGTCACCGTCACGATCCACCGACGCATAGTCCATCTGGGCGTCGTGATAGGCCTGTGCCGATTGCAAAGCGGCGAATTCATTGCGGCCAATTCGACGTGCACGAATTTCGGCACTGCCGGCCTTGATGTCGAAGTGCCAACCTTTCGTGCCTTTTACGATGGGGACAGGCAGTGTCCAGTTGTTGGTTCCCACCGACAGGATCGCCTCGCCGTCGCTGTTTTTTTCCAGGTGGTTTTTCTCGTGGTACAGCTTCAAAAACGCATCGACATCTTTGCGCTCCGCGCCTGCGCGAGGGATGTAACTGCGCCAGTCTTTACCCAGTAACTCGGTCAGGCGTTCGTTATCGGCCTTTTGCGTACCCAGTGCTTCGACGAACGCTTGAGCGGCCTTTTCGGGCGTTGCAAATTCCTGCTGGGCCATGACCATGCAGGACCACGCAACGCCTGCCGTTATCGCCAGGGACTGACGAAGCAAGCCCATGAGTGCCTTCACTCGAGGATTGTTATTCAACGACGGCCACCCCTTTGACTTTGACGCGCTGGTGGATTGGCAGGCCGACTGACCTGTTTGCCGGCTCCTCGCGAGGCATTCTGGCGCTGGGCAGATGCCTGGCTGGCCCGGCCACGATTGGCTTGTGCGTTGGCTTGGGACGGTGAGCGTGTGCCGGCGAAGGCATTGTTGCGGGCGCTGCCCTTACTGGCGGCCTGCGGAGTCGGCCGACTTTTCGTCGTTTGTCGCGCCTGAGCGTTACCCTGGCGCTGTCTGGCATCAGCGGTCTGTTTCCTGGGTTGCTGACCGTCCCGAGCGGTTCGGTCAGTGCCCTGGCCTCTGTTAGCGGCCTGCTGTCTGTCAGTTGCACCCTGTCTTTCAGCGGCTCTTTGTCTGTTGGCTGCATTCTGTCTGGCAGCGTCCCTGTCCGTACCACCTTGTGCCCGATTGCCGTCCACACCTCTGGCCTGGGCGTCGCGCGCTTGATCACGGGCTTCGCGGTTGGTGGTGGGAGGTCGTTCGATACCGGCCCTGTCCATCGAACTACGAGCATTTTCACGCTGCTGGGCTCGCTGAGGCGTGTCGCCTCGATAGGCCTCACGCTGACTGGCACCGTTGAGTTGACGGCCGTACTGTTCGCGGCTCCTGCTGTCGCGATAGGGAACGCCGTTACGATGCGCGGCGTTATGTTGGAACTTGTTCTGATTAACGTTGATTCGGTTGTTGCCGTTGATGTTGTTGTAGCGTTCAACATCGATGTCGACGTCGCTATTACCCCAGTCGCAATCACCCCACAACGAACCGACGATAGCCACACCGGCACCAAACGCCAGACCGGTCAACAAGGCCTGACCGGGGTAATAAGCTGGCGGCGGTGGGTAGTACGCGGGGGGCGACGCAGGATAAGGCCAGGTGCCGTAGGTGGTTGTCGGGTTATAAGTGGGAACGTAGACAACCTGTGGATCGGCGGGTTGAATAATGATGGTGCTGGCTGGGGCCTGAACCACCTCTGTGGACGTGGCTGCCGGTGCTGGATGATTCTGAACCGTCACGTTCTGATATTGGTTGCTCTGCAGATTGCCTGCTGCCTGCGCCTGATGACGCAAGCGTTGCACCGCAGCCATGAGATCGTCAGGCTGCGCCAGGAAGGCATCACCCAGGCGTTGTACCGCCACAGGATCCTGTCCCAGCGTGGCCAACACCTGCGGGAAGGCGACGAGCGCCTGCACACTCGGATCCCAGGGTTTGTTCTGCACTTGTTTGACGGCATCGTCACCCTTGGCGTTGGGGTTGGCTTTAGACCAGGCGACTGCCTCGGTGAATTCCCCGGGGTACGTGCTGGCCATCAGTATCTGTGCCAGCAGTGGATCCGGGTATAGCGCAATCGGCGCCAGCATTTGATCCAACTGTTCCTGGGTAAACACGGCATCTTTAAGCGTCGAATTGGCGGGCGCTGGCACGGCAGAGGTCGTGCTTGAGGCCGCAATCACTGCCTGCGATACGCAGAAAGATCCGCTCAAAATAAGGACAGCTGACAACGTGTAGAGTGAGGGAATGCGCATTGCATCTCCATGTGGTCAGGCAGGTTTGGAATGAGTGGATCAATGCCAGGGAAGTGAGGTCCGACGTTGCCAGCCCCAAGCCTCAGCTTCGATGCCGCTTCCTAAGCGTAGCAAACAAAAAATTTCTGCCATTTATTTACGTTCATTCAATTCGCCCTGGACGCTCAAACCGAGAGCATTCAGTTCGTAGCCCCCCGTCATCACTGGGCGCTGGCATCGGTTTCGTGCTCGTCTGCAAACGCCATGAGCACTTCCAGATCGAGCACATCCAGCTTGATCCGCGAGATAAAAGCAGAGAAGGCGAGGTTGGCGGCGAGCAGGCGCAGATCGCTGGCCCAAGCCGGGAGATAGACCGGCCCCTGGAGCCAGCCAGACTCGAACAGGGGCGCCAGGCGAACGGTGTCACCCAGACTGAGGCGCCCGGCAAACAAATGGCCGACCAGTTCCGGCCGGTTGTCGCGGATCGCGATGCGCAGCAGGGTATGCACGCCGATCAAGCCGGTCAGGTAGGCAGCATCCTTGGTAAACGCCGACCCGCCGTGCAGGTCGGCGCCGCGGAACACCCGTTGGGTGGAGCGAAACGACTCCTCTTGCGACTGGCCGGCCGCCAGAAAACCTTCGAATACCTGGATGAAATCGGCGCCTTCCAGCGCTTGCTGGACGGCGAGTACGCGCAAGGCAAGGCGCCGCAAGCGGTTGATGTCCATGCTGCCGGTGAACAGCTCGGCCAAAGTGGCAATACCTTCCTGGGTCTGTGTCGTGCGTGGCGCCCCAAGGCCGAGGCTTTTCAGGTTGGGTTGGCGTGCGCCGTTTTGTGCCGTGGCGACGTGCACGAACGCCTCGTGCTGCAATAGCTGATTCTTGTCCAGTTCAGAGAACAACGCGCTGGCGCGCAGGCGGATGCGGCTCGACCCGGCGATGGCCTTGGCGGCCAGGGTCGAATCGAGCACGACCGTGATCCGGCCCTCGCCGAAGAAGCGGTCCAGTTCCGGCTGTATCCAAGTGGCAAAGGCCTCGGCCGGGATCTCGGCCGGGCTTGGTGGAATCCGCGCACTGCCCAGAAGGGCGTCGGTGGTATTGAGGAAGAACCGGGCGGCGTCGAGCATGCTCAGGTTGAGGCGTGGGTAATGGAAATCCGGGCGCCGGTACAGCGCTGACGAATAGTCAGTAAAGGCGGGCGTGCCAATGGCCCCCAACATGCGTCCGGCCGTGGCATAGCTTCGCGCTGTCATGGCGAGGTAGTTCCCGGCGGGATGCGCCTCATCGCAGTGCTCGACAAAGGATTCCAGTGCGGCGATGTCGACGCTGTGGTCACGCGGTCGCAGTTCGACCTTCGGCAACTGTGCACGGCCGCTGCGCCAATTCGCCAGGAAGGCTTCTTCGACGCCATCGGGCCACGCCAGGGCATCCAGCACGCGGATCTTGCGGGCCAGACCGGGTAGGGCGGCATCGAGTTCAGAAAGGGGCGCGGCGATCATCGCAATCTCCTGGGGAGACGAGACTTACCTGTAAAAGCTTAGTCGTTGCTGATGCCGTGCGTTCAGTTCCAGGAACAACACCGCCGGACGCAGGCTTCGCCAGCTGCTACAACGTGAGATTTGGCGTACAGGCAGATGTGCTGTGTTTGGAGACTCACGCACGCTGGCAGCGACAATTTTTTTTGTCACTACAATGAAGTGAAATCGAAAAAAGCACCGCCTCAAGTGTGGTGCTTTGGTCAATGAAACTTGCACCACACGGATTTTTTTCAGCGAGGTAGGACGCATGCCAAACACCGAAGGACAGAAGCGGGCACGAATACTCGACCCCGTCGACCGTGTCACAGAGGTCATCTTCGGCCTGCTCATGGCGATGACGTTCACCCGAACGATCAGCGTGGCAACATCGGGCCAGGAAGCTGAACGTACCATGATGTTTGCCTCGCTCGGTTGCAACCTTGCCTGGGGGCTTGCAGACGCGGTGATGTATCTACTGCGAGCCTTGATCGATCGCACGCGCAAAAGCACGTTATACGAGAAGGTCGGCGCGGCGGACGCGGCCACCGGCCAGGCGCTCGTGGCGGGTGCCCTGCCGTCGCACCTGGCGGCAGCCGCCAAGCCTGAGACCCTGGAGTTGTTACGCAGTCGCCTGGTTGACTACCCCGCCACGTCGGTGCAGTCGCAGCTTGGTTGGGATGATTTCAAGGGTGCACTGGGTGTTTTTCTGTTGGTGGTGGCATCGACCTTTCCCCTCGTGGTGCCTTTCCTGTTACTTGAAGATACGGCGCTCGCGGTTCGTCTATCTAATTTGGTCGGGCTCGTGGTGCTGTTCATCGCGGGTTGGATACTGGCGCGATACGCAGGCGCAAAGCCGTGGCAAGGCGGGATTGCGATGGCGGTCACCGGCGCGGTGCTGATCGTAGCGATCGTCGCGCTCGGCGGATGAAGAACAGAGGAGGGCACGGCAATTCTGCCGCTGCCTCTAAGCCATTACGCGCTGTACACCAAGGGGTTACAGGTCTATGAGCGATTCGAATTCTGTACCTTCCGCCCCGGAACCGGGTCGTATTGCACATCGGGTAGCAGGCGCCGATCAGAAGAGCTGGCGCCGCTGGCTGCCGGGGCTGAATACGCTGCTCACCTATCAAATAGGCTGGTTGCGAAATGACATCGTCGCCGGACTCGTCCTGACCACAATGCTGGTGCCAGTGGGCATTGCCTACGCGGTGGCCTCGGGCGTACCCGGCATTTATGGTCTGTACGCGACGATCATTCCGCTGCTGGCTTATGCGTTATTCGGGCCGAGCCGGATTTTGGTGCTGGGGCCGGACTCTTCGCTGGCGGCCGTCATCCTTGCGGTGATCCTGCCACTGTCGGGCGGCGATCCATATCGTGCCGTCGCCCTGGCGGGAATGATGGCGATTGTGTCGGGGGTGGTCTGTATCCTGGCCGGCATTGCGCGCTTGGGCTTCATCACGGAACTGCTCTCCAAACCGATTCGCTACGGGTATATGAACGGTATTGCGCTGACCGTATTGATCAGCCAATTGCCCAAGTTTTTCGGCTTCAAGATCGAGTCCGACGGGCCGCTGAGAAACATGTGGGCGATCATTACCTCGGTGCTGGACGGAAAAACCAACTGGGTCACGTTCGCGGTCGGTGCTGCCACGTTGGTGGTGATCATGTTGCTCAAGGGGCACAAACGCATTCCGGGTATTTTGATTGCCGTGGCAGGCGCAACCATCGCCGTCGGTGTGCTGGACCTTGCCACGAAATACGGAATATCGGTCCTCGGCGAGCTTCCACAAGGCATGCCTGCGTTCGCCATTCCCTGGATCACTCAAGCTGATATTGTCCCGGTCCTGATCGGCGGATTCGCCGTCGCGCTGGTTTCGTTCGCCGACACCAGCGTGCTCTCGCGTGTCTATGCGGCACGTTCGCGTACTTACGTTGATCCGAACCAGGAAATGGTGGGGCTCGGCGTCGCCAATCTGGCGGCCGGGTTTTTCCAGGGTTTTCCAATCAGCAGCAGTTCGTCACGCACACCGGTGGCTGAGGCCGCAGGCGCCAAAACCCAATTGTCCGGTGTCGTCGGAGCGCTGGCGGTTGCCTTGCTGTTGCTGGTGGCGCCGAACCTGTTGCAGGACCTGCCCAACAGCGCGCTGGCGGCGGTCGTGATCGCATCAGCCATCGGCTTGATCGAGGTCACGGACCTGCGACGCATCTATCGCATTCAGCAGTGGGAGTTCTGGCTGTCCATCGCCTGCACTGTCGGTGTTGCCGTGTTTGGTGCAATCGAGGGGATTGCCCTGGCCATCGTGCTTGCGGTGATTGAATTCCTGTGGGATGGCTGGCGGCCGTACTCCACGGTGTTGGGACGTGTCGATGACCTTCAGGGCTACCATGACATCAAGCGTTTTCCTGACGCACGAATTCTTCCCGGCCTGGTCCTTTTCCGCTGGGATGCGCCTTTGTTTTTCGCCAACGCCGAGTTGTTCAATGAACGGGTGCTGGACGCAGTGGCTTCGTCGCCTACGCCGGTACGCTGGGTGGTCGTTGCGGCAGAACCGATGACCAGTGTGGACGTGACCTCTGCCGACATGTTGGCCGAACTGGACGAAACCTTGCGCGCGGCGGGCATCGAATTGTGCCTCGCTGAGATGAAAGACCCGGTCAAGGACAAACTGAAGCGATTCGGGCTTTTCACGCAGTTTGGCGAGAACTCGTTTTTTCCGACATTAGGTACAGCGGTCAACAGCTTCCTCGCGACCTATCCTGTGGAGGGGGCCAAACGGCAGGATGAGAATCAGTGAGGCGGTGGGTTGCCGGCGTTTTGGGGCTATCGACGACCGAAGCGCCTTGCAGGAATGCCTGGGTGGTCCTATCG
>NZ_JBFUKU010000028.1:0-34449 GCF_056400685.1 Pseudomonas sp. P5_A12
GCGTTACACCTTGCTGACCGGCAACAACCTCAACCCGCGGGCCTTCCGTCTTGATTTGGAAAATGCGCTGCTGATCGATGACCCGAAAGGCGAATTGCTTGAGCCACGCAGCGCCGAACTGGTAGAGATTTTTCAGAACACCAGCCGCATTGAGCGTTACCAGGACCTGGAAACGCTGCTGGACTACCCGCCAGCGGTGGCCAAGTTTCTCACGCGCGTCAGTCGGGTGCGGATTGAGCGTTTGCTCTATCGGATTCTGTAACGCTTGACGCTGCCGGGGGCTTTGCCCACAACGCCACCAGCAGCAATAGCGCAGCGGCCGCCAGATAAGGCAGGCGTGGGTCCAGGTCATAGATCAATGTGGCCGCCAACGGCCCGATGACCACGCCAAACCCTTGCGCAGCCCCGATGGAGCCCGCAGTCGCGCCTTGCTCCGAGGCCTCCACGGCATTGGCGGCCAGCGCGGCGAATGACGGAAAGATCAGCCCCATCCCGCCCGCCGATACGAAAAAGCACAGCCACAACCCCCACGCGGTATTCACAATCATGCTGCCGGCAAATCCCACGGACGCCACCAGCGCACCGGCGCGGATCAACCTCAGGGGCGGCCATTCGAGTCGGCGCACCACCAATTGCGAACAGATCAGCGCAAACCCGACCATGGTCAGGGCAATGCCCGCCGTTTGCGCGGCGTCGGCCGGGCTCATGCCGAGCCGGTCGAGGGCGAAGAACCCCACGGTGATCTGCGCAATCGACACACACAGCATCGCCACAAACGCGACCGCCATGGGCCGGCGCAGGCGTGGGTCGTTCAGGCGTACTTTGCGCGGTGCTTGCCGCAGGTGCAGTTCCTGGCCCTTGAGCTTGAACTGCAACACCAGAAAGGCCAGCAACGGCAGGACGGCCATTGCGTAGAACGGCAGGCTCAAACTGAAACGTGACAGCAACGCGGCGATGGCCGGCCCGATCACCAGGCCGCAGGCGTTGGCGGCGCCCAGTGCGGCCATGGCTTTGGCGCGGTGCTGCGGTTCGATGTTGTCGGCGATCAGTGCGTTGCCGCCCACCGGGATGGCGGCATAGAACACGCCGATCAATCCGCGCCCGATCATCAAGCCGACAAACCCCAGCAGCGCCGACGGCAGAAATCGCAATGAAGCGTCGATGAACAGGCACAAGGCCCAATAGGCGAGGGTGAAGCCGGCGGTGGCGATCAACAGAATACGTCTGCGACCATAGCGGTCACTGGCCTGGCCCCAAGGGCGGGCGAGCAGCATCCAGATCACCCCCGACACCGTCACTGCCGCACCGGCCTGCCAAGTGGCAAGGCCCAGCACCCGGGCAATCGGGCCGATCAGCGAGACAAACGCCATCATCGACATGGAACAGGCCATGTTCGCGACCATCAAGGGACGCAAGTCGAAGGCAGGAGTGGTCATGGGTGAGTCTTCCGTGAGCTTTTGTAGTTTGCGAGGGATGGTAGCGCGGGTCAGGTCCAAGCTGGAGGAATATCGGTGACAGTGATAATGCTTTCGTCGGAACGCCGCCCGGAGCCGGCTCGCTCCTAAAGTGATCTGCGTGCGGTAAGATGCCGACACTCAAAATAACAACAAGGCTCACCGCGCTCAATGTCGGAAAAAGACACCATCTCCATTCAACTGGTGCGCGAAGCGCTGCTGCAAAGTTGTGCCCCCGGCCAGGCCACCGACGAGGTGCTGAACAAGGTCGGTATTGATCCAGCGTTGCTGCAAACCGCCAAGGCCCGAGTCCCGGCCACCGCCTATGCGCGGCTCTGGCGCTTGCTGGCCCGGCGCGGGGATGACGAGTTTTTTGGCATGGACCCGCGCAAGCTCAAGTCCGGCAGCCTGGAGTTTCTGTGTCGCTGCTCAATGGTTCAGCCGAGCCTCGCCGCCGGGCTGACGTCGGGTCTGAGCTTTCTGTCGTTGATGCTTGAGCACATGTCCGCGCAACTGGTCCGCCAGCAAAGCCTGGCCGAAATCGTTTTATTGGAAGACGATCAGGACCCGCGCCGTGCCTTCACCTATTTCACCTACTGGATGATCGTTCACGGTGTTGCCTGCTGGCTGGCGGGACGGCGGATTCCGATCCTGGCCGTGGAATTACGCTGCGCGGAGCCGGATTTTTGTGATGACTATCAGGTGATGTTCTCCGAGAACCTGCGCTTCGACCGGCCGCGCACCCGAATGATTTTCTCGGCTGACTGCCTGGATTTGCCGATCAAGCGTAGCGCGGAAGAACTCAAGCGTTTCCTGGCCCATGCGCCGGCGAATATTCTGGTCAAGTACCGTGATCCAGAGAGTCTGGCGAGTCGCATCAAGCACGATTTGCGGCAGCTCCCCGCCGCACAGTGGCCGGAAACCGAGCCGTTGGCGCAACAACTGTGCATGTCGGCCTCGACCTTGCGCCGGCGTCTGGCGGAAGAAGGGCAGACGTATCAAGGGCTCAAGGACAGCGTGCGCAAGGAGCTGGCCATCGTTTGGCTGGCCGAACCGAGTATCAGCTTCTCCGAGATTGCCACGCGGTTGGGGTTTGCTGATGCCAGTTCGTTCTACAAGGCGTTTCGCAAGTGGTCCGGGTCAAATCCGGGGCATTACCGCAGTTTGATTCTGAACGAGGCGCACTGATCCGGATAACGGGTCGACTGGACTGACGTCATCGCGAGCAGGCTCGCTCACACATTTGATCTCTGGTGTGAACGCTATTTGTGCCATACCCGAAAACCCTGTGGGAGCGAGCTTGCTCGCGATGATGCCCGAACGGGCACCACACCTCTTCAACCTTGGCCAAACCAGTCAAGCAACTTGATAACTTTGACCATTGCCCCGTTCTACGCGCGGAGCGAGTATTTCTCTGGTTTTTCGGTTCCCCAACCTAATAAAAATATCGAGGGATTCTGGCAATGCGCGATTACCTGTCTGCCACATCACAATTCAACTATCAGCACACCGTCGACGCCGCACTCAGCGGTTCCCTGCAAGCGCTCAACGCCTGCGTCGAGTGTTGCGACCGGCATGCCCTGCCGGGACGCATCGCGCTGTTCTGGGAAGGCCGGGACGGCGCCAGCGCCACATACACTTTCAGCGACTTGCAGGATAAAGCAGCGCGTTTTGCCAATTTCCTGCTGGCCCAAGGGGTGAAAAAAGGCGACAAGGTCGCCGGCCTCCTGCCGCGTAATATCGAATTATTGATCGCCGTGTTCGCCACCTGGCGCATTGGCGCGGTGTATCAGCCGCTGTTTACCGCTTTTGGTCCGAAAGCCATTGAACACCGTCTCGGCAGCTCGGGTGCCAAAGTCGTGGTGACCGATGCGGTCAATCGCCCGAAACTCGCCGAAGTGCCCGACTGCCCGACCATCGTCACCGTTGGCGGCGCCAAAGGTCAGGGCATTGTGCGCGGCGATTTCAGTTTCTGGGCCGAACTGGGCAATTATTCCGCTGACTGCGAGCCGGTACTGCTGACCGGTGAAGATCCGTTCTTGATGATGTTCACCTCAGGCACCACCGGCCCCTCGAAAGCCCTGTTGGTGCCACTCAAGGCCCTCGTCGCGTTCCAGAGCTACACCCGCGACGCGGTGGATTTGCGCCCCGAAGACGCATTCTGGAACGTCGCGGATCCGGGCTGGGCCTATGGCATCTATTACGGTGTTACCGGGCCGATGTCGATGGGCCATCCGATCACCTTTTACGATGGCCCGTTTACCCTCGAAAGCACCTGCCGGGTGATCAACAAGTTCGGAATCACCAATCTCACCGGATCGCCGACCGCCTATCGTCTGCTGATCGCAGGCGGCGACGAATTCGCCAAATCGATCAAGGGCAAGCTGCGCATCGTCAGCAGTGCCGGCGAGCCGCTTAACCCGGAAGTGATCCGTTGGTTCGCCGACAACCTCGGCGTGGTCATTCACGACCATTATGGCCAGACCGAATTGGGCATGGTCCTGTGCAATCACCACGCACTGGAACACCCGATCCATGTAGGTGCCGCCGGTTTTGCTTCACCTGGTCATCGCCTCGTGGTGCTGGACGACGATTACAACGAACTCGGCGTCGGCCAGCCAGGGATTCTGGCCATCGACCGCACCCAGTCGTCCATGTGCTGGTTTAACGGCTACGAAGGCACCCCGACCAAAGCGTTCGTCGGCGACTATTATTTAAGTGGCGACACAGTGGAGTGGAACCCGGACGGCAGCATCAGCTTCGTCGGCCGCAGCGATGACGTGATCACCACCTCCGGCTACCGCGTCGGCCCGTTCGACGTGGAAAGTGCGTTGATCGAGCATCCGGCGGTGATCGAGGCGGCCGTGGTTGGCAAACCCGATCCGGAGCGCACCGAACTGGTCAAGGCCTTCGTCGTGATTTGCGAACAATACCGCGCCACGCCGGAGCTGGCCGAAGAACTGCGCCAACATGTGCGCAAGCGTCTGGCGGCGCATTCCTATCCTCGTGAAATCGAATTTGTCAGCGAATTGCCGAAAACCCCTAGCGGCAAATTGCAGCGCTTTATCTTGCGCAACCAGGAAATCGCCAAGGCTCAAGAGGCCGCGGCGAAGAACCCTACAGCTTGAATCCAAGGAATTAGTGATGCAGATCGAAAACAAGGTTTTTCTCGTCACCGGCGGTGCTTCCGGTCTGGGTGCGGCCACGGCTGAAATTCTGGTTGCCGCTGGAGCCAAAGTGATGCTGGTGGACATGAATGCCGAGGCTGTCGCAGCCCAGGCTGAACGTCTTGGCGCGCAAAGCGTGGTTGCGGACATCAGTAACGAAGCGGCGGCCGAAGCGGCGGTACAGGCGACGGTCAAAGCCTTTGGTGGTCTCAACGGTCTGGTCAATTGCGCCGGTATCGTCCGTGGCGAGAAAATCCTCGGTAAGAACGGCCCGCACGCATTGGCCAGTTTCAGCCAGGTGATCAACGTCAACCTGATTGGCAGCTTCAACATGCTACGTCTGGCGGCGGCTGCCATTGCTGAAACCGAACCGGATGCCGACGGCGAGCGCGGTGTGATCATCAACACGGCCTCGGCCGCCGCCTACGACGGTCAGATTGGCCAGGCCGCTTACGCCGCGTCCAAAGGCGCCATCGTCAGCCTGACCCTGCCTGCCGCCCGCGAACTGGCGCGCTTTGGCATTCGTGTGATGACCATCGCCCCGGGCATTTTTGAAACGCCGATGATGGCCGGCATGACCCAGGAAGTCCGTGATTCGCTGGCGGCTGGCGTTCCGTTCCCGCCGCGTTTGGGCAAACCGGGCGAGTACGCCGCGCTGGTCCGACATATCATTGAAAACAGCATGCTCAATGGCGAGGTGATCCGTCTCGACGGTGCCTTGCGCATGGCCGCCAAGTAAGGAGATTTGTCATGACTATTGCCAACGATCCCATCGTTATCGTCAGCGCCGTCCGCACCCCGATGGGCRGTTTTCAGGGCGAACTGAAAAGTCTCAGCGCCCCGCAACTCGGCGCTGTCGCCATCCGTGCCGCGGTCGAGCGCGCAGGCATCAACGCCGAATCGGTCGAAGAAGTGCTGTTCGGCTGCGTACTGTCCGCCGGCCTGGGCCAGGCGCCGGCGCGTCAGGCTGCACTGGGCGCCGGCCTGGATAAATCGACCCGTTGCACCACGCTGAACAAGATGTGCGGTTCGGGCATGGAAGCGGCGATTCTGGCCCACGACATGCTGGTGGCCGGCAGCGCCGACGTGGTGGTGGCGGGCGGCATGGAAAGCATGTCCAACGCGCCTTACCTGCAGGATCGCGCGCGCAGCGGCTATCGCATGGGCCACGGTCGTGTGCTCGATCACATGTTCCTCGACGGTCTGGAAGATGCCTACGACAAGGGCCGCCTGATGGGCTCCTTTGCCGAGGACTGCGCCGAAACCAACGGCTTCAGTCGTGAAGCGCAGGACGCATTTGCCATCGCCTCGACCACCCGCGCGCAGCAGGCGATCAAGGACGGCAGCTTCAAGGACGAGATCGTCCCGGTGTCGGTCATGGTCGGCAAAGAACAGGTGCTGATCAGCAACGACGAACAGCCACCAAAAGCCAAGCTGGACAAGATTACGTCGTTGAAACCGGCGTTCCGCGACGGCGGCACGGTGACGGCGGCAAACTCCAGTTCCATTTCTGACGGCGCGGCGGCACTGGTGTTGATGCGTCGATCCGACGCCGAGAAACAAGGGCTGAAACCGCTGGCCGTGATTCACGGCCACGCGGCGTTTGCTGACAAGCCGGGCTTGTTCCCGGTGGCACCGGTGGGCGCGATCAAGAAACTGATGAAGAAAACCGGCTGGTCGCTGGACCAGGTTGATCTATTCGAAGTGAACGAAGCCTTCGCCGTGGTCAGTCTGGTGACCATGACCAAACTGGAAATTCCTCACGAGAAGGTCAACATTCACGGCGGCGCGTGCGCTTTGGGCCACCCGATTGGTGCATCGGGGGCGCGTATTCTCGTGACCCTTCTCTCGGCCCTGCGCCAGAAAGGCCTGAAGCGCGGCGTTGCAGCGATCTGCATCGGCGGCGGCGAAGCCACGGCCATGGCGGTTGAATGCCTCTACTGAGACCGCCGCTCCCACAGGTTCTGCGCCTTCAGGCTAAATTTTTTAAGGACTTGGCATGATTCCCAATGACGAACAACTGCAGATCAGCGAAGCGGCCCGGCAGTTTGCCCAGGAACGGCTGAAGCCGTTCGCCGCCGAGTGGGATCGCGAACATCGCTTCCCCAAGGAAGCCATCGGTGAAATGGCCGAACTCGGCTTCTTCGGCATGTTGGTGCCGGAGCAGTGGGGTGGTTGTGACACCGGTTACTTGGCCTACGCCATGGCCCTGGAAGAAATCGCCGCCGGCGACGGCGCGTGCTCGACCATCATGAGCGTGCACAACTCGGTCGGTTGCGTGCCAATCCTGCACTACGGCAACGACGATCAGAAAGAGCGTTTCCTCAAGCCATTGGCCAGCGGCGCGATGCTCGGTGCCTTTGCCTTGACCGAACCGCAGGCCGGTTCCGACGCCAGCGGCCTGAAAACCCGCGCGCGTCTGGAAGGCGACCACTACGTACTCAATGGCTGCAAGCAGTTCATCACCTCAGGGCAAAACGCCGGGGTGGTGATTGTGTTTGCGGTGACGGACCCGAGCGCCGGCAAGCGTGGCATTACCGCGCTGATCGTGCCGACCGATTCACCAGGCTATAAAGTCGCCCGGGTCGAAGACAAGCTCGGTCAACACGCATCCGACACCTGCCAGATTCTGTTTGAAGACGTTAAAGTCCCAGTCGCCAACCGTCTGGGCGAGGAGGGTGAAGGTTACCGAATCGCCTTGGCCAACCTCGAAGGCGGCCGCGTCGGCATCGCTTCGCAATCGGTGGGCATGGCCCGCGCGGCGTTTGAAGCAGCCCGTGATTACGCCCGTGAGCGCGAGAGCTTCGGCAAGCCGATCATCGAACATCAGGCGGTTGCGTTCCGTCTGGCCGACATGGCCACGCAAATTGCCGTGGCCCGGCAGATGGTGCATTACGCGGCGGCATTGAGGGACAGCGGCAAACCGGCACTGGTCGAAGCGTCCATGGCCAAACTGTTCGCCTCGGAAATGGCCGAAAAGGTTTGTTCTTCGGCGTTGCAAACCCTTGGCGGTTACGGTTACCTCAACGACTTCCCGCTGGAGCGGATCTACCGCGACGTGCGGGTTTGCCAGATTTACGAAGGCACCAGCGATATTCAACGCATGGTCATTTCGCGCAATTTATAAGAAGGAGTCCACTTGTGAGCTACGAAACGATTTTGCTGGAAACCCACGGCCGCGTGGGCCTGATTACCTTGAACCGTCCGCAAGCGCTGAACGCGTTGAACGCGCAGATCGTCAGCGAACTGAACCACGCCCTCGATGGCCTGGAAGCCGATTCGAACATCGGCTGTATCGTGCTGACAGGTTCGAAAAAAGCCTTTGCTGCTGGTGCCGACATCAAGGAAATGGCCGAGCTGACCTACCCGCAAATCTACCTTGACGACTTGTTCAGCGACAGCGACCGCGTGGCTAACCGCCGCAAGCCGATCATCGCGGCGGTCAACGGTTTCGCCTTGGGCGGTGGTTGTGAACTGGCGCTGATGTGCGACTTTATCCTGGCCGGCGACAACGCCAAATTCGGTCAGCCGGAAATTAACCTTGGCGTGCTGCCGGGCATGGGCGGCACCCAACGTCTGACCCGCGCCGTGGGCAAGGCCAAGGCCATGGAAATGTGCCTGAGCGGGCGTTTGATCGATGCGGTGGAAGCAGAGCGCTGCGGAATCGTCGCGCGGATCGTCCCGGCGGATGAATTGCTGGACGAAGCACTGAAAGTCGCGGCGTTGATCGCCAAGAAGTCGCTGCCGATTGCGATGATGATCAAGGAAAGCGTCAACCGCGCATTTGAAGTGAGCCTGTCCGAAGGTGTGCGCTTTGAGCGTCGGGTGTTCCATGCGGCGTTTGCGACGCAGGATCAGAAGGAAGGGATGGCGGCGTTTATTGCCAAGCGTGAGGCGCAGTTCCAAGGGAAGTAATGCGCTACTTTGACTGACGCCATCGCGAGCAGGCTCRCTCCCACAGKKGATCTCCAGTGTTCAGGAGATCMMCTGTGGGAGYGAGCCTGCTCGCGATGCTTTTTAGCCTTTAGACCAGATAGTTTTTGAGTTCGCGGGCGATCACCATCCGCTGTATCTCGCTCGACCCTTCATAAATCTGCGTAATCCGCGCATCCCGGTAGTACTTCTCCACCGGATAGTCTTCCAGATACCCATACCCGCCATGAACCTGAATCGCGGACGAGCACACCTTTTCGGCTATTTCCGAGGCGAATAGCTTGGCCTGTGACGCTTCGGACAGGCAGGGTTTTCCGGCTGTGCGCAGGCGCGCCGCATGCAGGATGAGCAATCGCGCGGCGTTCAACTGCATGTGCATGTCGGCGAGCATATTGGCGATGCTCTGGTGTTCGATGATTGGCTTGTTGAATTGCACCCGATCCCGAGAATAAGCCAGTGCTGCTTCGAACGCGGCACGGGCAATGCCCAAGGCTTGCGCGGCGATGCCGATACGGCCTCCTTCAAGGTTGGACAGGGCGATGGCCAGGCCTTTACCGCGTTCACCCAGCAGGTCGGCTTCGGGGATCGTGCAGTTGTTCAACGTCACCGCGCAGGTGTCCGAGGCGCGAATGCCCATCTTGTGTTCAGTGCGGTCCACGATAAAACCGGCGGTGTCGGTGGGCACCAGAAACGCCGAAATACCGCGTTTGCCCAGGTCCGGGTCAGTTACCGCAAACACAATCGCCAGTTTCGCCCGTTTGCCGTTGCTGACAAATTGCTTGGCGCCGTTGATCACCCACTGACCGTCGCGCAGTTCGGCGCGAGTGCGCAGGTTGTGCGCTTCGGAACCGGCTTGCGGTTCGGTCAGGCAGAAGCAGCCGATAGCCTGGCCGCTGGCGAGATCTGGCAGCCAGGTCTGTTTCTGTTCTTCAGTGCCGTAATTCAAAACGGGGCCGCAGCCGACGGAGTTGTGAATGCTCATCAGCGCACCGGTAGCGCCGTCGCCCGCTGAAATCTCTTCCACTGCCAACGCGTAGGCGACGTAATCGACATAGGTGCCGCCCCATTCTTCAGGCACCACCATGCCCAACAGGCCTAGCTCACCCATCTTCGCCACCAGACCGTCGTCGATCCAGCCGGCCTTTTCCCAGGCCTGGGCGTGAGGCGCGATTTCGCCGCGGGCAAAGTCCCGGGCCATGTCGCGGATCATGACTTGCTCTTCGCTCAATTCGATATCGTGCATGGCTCAGTTCCCGCTCTCATCAAGGCCGGTGAAGAAACTCGCGACGTGCTCGGCGTCCAGCGCCTGCAGGGTCGGCGGGTTCCAGCGCGGGCTCTTGTCTTTGTCGATCAGCAAGGCGCGCACGCCTTCGATCAGGTCGCCGCGCTCGAACCACTGACGGTCCAGGTGCAGCTCAAGGGCGAAGCAGTCTTCCAGACTCAAGTGCCGACCACGACGGAGCATTTCCAGGGTCACGCCCATGGCCAGCGGCGAACGGCTATCCAGCAGGTCGGCGGTGGTCAGTGCCCACTCATGGCTGTCGGCAATCGTCACTTCACGCAATTGCTCAACAATACTCGGCACATCGGGCAAGGCGAAGAAATGGTCGATGGCCGGGCGCAACGCTTCTAACGGTGCGTCGGGCAGTTGCTGCACCGCGAGCGTGGTCAGCAGGCTTTGAAGGGTTTTGAGCGGCGTGTCGTGCCATTCGAGCTGATCGAGCTTCTCGTCGAGCGCGACCAGTTTTTCACTGTCCAGATACCAGTCGGCAAGCCCGCAATAGAGCGCATCGGCTGCACGAATCTGCACGCCACTGACGCCCAGATAAATCCCCAATTCGCCGGGAATGCGCGGCAGGAAGTAGCTGCCGCCGACGTCCGGGAAGTAACCGATGCCGACTTCCGGCATCGCCAGTCGGCTCTTTTCAGTGACCACTCGCAGATCGGCGCCTTGCACCAGGCCCATGCCGCCGCCCAGTACGAAACCGTCCATCAAGGCGAGCACAGGTTTGCAGTAGTGGTGAATCGTCAGGTCGAGGGCGTATTCCTCGACAAAGAAATCCTGGTGCAGCGTGTCGCCGCTTTTGTAGCTGTCATACAGCGAGCGAATATCACCGCCGGCACAGAAGGCTTTCTCGCCGGCACCGCGTAACACCACTGCATGCACCTGAGAATTTTCAGACCAGGCGTCAAGCTGGCGTTGCAGATTGCGCACCATCTCCAGGGTCAAGGCGTTAAGGCCGGCGGGGCGGTTGAGGGTCAGGTGACCGATGTGGTTGCGAACCTCGGCCAACACTTCGTTTTGCGTGGCATCCATGGGCGAAGTCCCCTTCGATGAAACCTGAGCAGTCATCACTAACTCCCTGCTTTTATTGTTCTTTATTGAGGTGCTCGCGCACGAGCGATGTTGGATCGTACCAGTGCAAATTTGTGATGTACAACCGGGATATGTGCAGGTTCTGTCTGCGTTTTTGCCTTAAGGCCAATGCCTTCCGGATCACTGGACCAAACCTGTGGGAGCCGTGCTTGCTCGCGATGGGGCCCTGTCAGCCAACATTAATGTTGAATGAAACATTGCTATCGCGAGCAAGCTCGGCTCCCACATGGATGGGTCAAACTCGGTTGCTGAGTACTTCGCTGATGCTGCGCCGCTTGGCGTGCAGTTCACTGGCATGAATCAACTGTTCTAGATCTTCAGGTGTGACGTCGAAGAACGCTTCCATGTCTGCCAATGCCAGTTTCAGGTCCTGGGCGGTGATCGCCTGGTTGTCGATGGGCGGGTGGACGGCGGGGATCGCGGCCACCGGTTCGCTGGCGCGTTTCGGGTAGCGGATGCGCGTCAGGTTGTTGTAAACCAGAGCGCTGAGCAGCATCGCTGATGCACCCAGCATCACCGGTCCGAGGGCTTTCCAGTCCATGGCGATGGTGGCCGGGTCGGCCAACACCAGCGTCAACGCCAAAGCGCCGGCGGGTGGATGCAGGCAACGCAGCCAACACATCAGAATCAGCGCCATGCCTGCCGCCAGACAGGCACTGCCGAGTGTGCGTCCAAGCACGTGGGCGACCAGCAGCGAGACCACTGCGGCACTCAAGTAGCCGCCAAGAATCGACCACGGCTGGGCGAGGGCGCCGGAGGACACGGCGAACAGCAACACCGCCGAAGCGCCCAGTGGACCGACGAGGTGCAGTGCCACTTCGGAGCCAAACACTTGCCCGCAAACCCAGACGCTGAGCATCGTCCCCAAGGCCATGCCGATGGCGGCGCGACTCCATTCGGAAGGTCGAGTGTTAATGGCGGCGGGCAACCAGCGAGCGAGCATGATGAAATCGATCCGTAGGCAAAAACTTGAGCAAAAAAAAAGGCTTGGCTGGGATATCCAGAAAGCCCTTGAAGGTGTTCCAGCTATTGGGGGAGGAACGGGGCACAGTGTGCCGATGATCCCGATCACTGACAAATTCATATTAATGAGGGTTGAGTGCATTAATTTTGCAGTGTCGCAACACGCCGTCCACTCATGAAGCAGAAAAACCCACCCAATGCTGCCAGTGCGCTCAGGGCATAGAACATCGTGGGCGCGGGCGTGTGCATCAACAGGAAACCGCAGATCACCGGGCTTAATGCGCCGCCGAGCGCTGCGAGGTTCTGCGCGCCGTAATAGCTGCCGCGCAGTTCTTCCGGGGCCAGGGTGTCGACGAAGAGGAACTCGGCGGGGTAAATGATCATTTCGCCGAGGGTAAAAATGAACATGGCCACGCACCACGACACCAGGCTGTCGGCCAGGCTGAAACCGATCAACCCGACGATGAACAGGCTCGTGCCGCCGGCGATCCAGTAACGAAGGTGTTCGCGCTTGAGGAACCGACCGATCTGGTATTGCAGCAGGATCACGCTGATGGCGTTGCAGGCGAGCAGGGCGGCCATGGTTTCCATGGTCCGTTGAGAATCGTGGGTCACCAGCAGATACTGCGACAGGTAAAGGGTGAATCGGCCGTGCACCACGGTGCTGAGCAGGCAGCCACAGGTGAACATGATGAGCGTGCGGTCGTTCTTCAGGGTGATCAGCGTCTTGAGAAAGCTTTGCGGCTGTCCGATTGCGGGGGCCGGGGCCGAGTCTCTGGGAATCCCGATCATCAGGAAAATACTGAAAAACGCGATGCCGCCGGCGATCAGGAACGGGGCTGTCGGGTTCACGCCGGCAATCACCACGCCGAGCATCGGCCCGATGGCATAGCCGATGTTGGTCAATGTGTAGCCTAGTGAAAACGCCTTGGCGCGTTGGCCGATGGGCAAGTTTTCGCTGAGGATTGCTTTCGATCCGATCAGGAACAGCGCGGAGGCGGTTTCGGTGACCACCAACGTGGCGGTGGTCAGGTAGAGGTTTTGTGCAAAGGTCAGCAGCACGAAACCGATAGCGCTGGAGAGCATCGTGAGGATCAGCAACCGACGCTTATCGAGGCGGTCGATGATGTAACCGCCATAAAGCGCCAGCAGGGTGGCGATGAACACTGCGATTCCCAGCAGCAGACCAACGTCCTGTTGGTTGAGGCCGAGTTTGTTGCTCAGGAACAGCGTGAGCAGCGGGCTGATGAGGGCGCGACTGATGACGATCGTCAGGGACACGATCATCAATCGACGGATAACGAGCGAGTAAGTGGCCACGGGGGAGGCAAATGTCCTTATTCAGATTCTGTAGTATTCGGCGCTGGACCGAGTCGTGGCCAATCGCGAGCAGGCTCGCTCCTACAGTTGTAATGCGTTCCCCTGTGGGATCGAGCCTGCTCGCGATGGCGTCCGTCCATGCAACGCCATCTTCAAGCCAACCACCTAGCGATGATCAAGCAACAACCGAATTAGCAGGCCATTGCTGATGCGGAATCGGCAGGTTGCGCGACTCGCCACGGCCCATCGGGAAGTATTTGAAACCGTTGCGATCCAGACGTTCGGCGTCGTACAGGTTACGCCCGTCGAAAATCACCGGCGCGTTCAGACGCTGCTGGATCAGGTCGAAATCCGGCGCCTTGAACTGCTGCCACTCGGTACAGACGATCAAGGCATCGGCGCCCGACAGGACGGATTCCGGTGTGCCCATCAGCATCAGTTTCGACTCGTCAGGGTACAGCCGTTGGGTTTCCTGCATGGCTTCCGGATCGTATGCACGCACGTTGGCCCCGGCGGCCCATAGCGACTCCAGCAGGACCCGGCTCGGCGCATCGCGCATGTCATCGGTGTTGGGTTTGAACGCCAGGCCCCATACGGCAAAGGTCTTGCCACGCAGGTCGCCACGGTAGAACGCGTTGATCCGCTCGAACAGCTTGTGCTTCTGGCGTTCGTTGATCGCTTCCACCGCTTGCAGCAGGTCGCTGGAGCAGTGCGCTTCCTGTGCGCTGTGAATCAGGGCGCGCATGTCTTTGGGGAAACACGAGCCGCCATAACCACAGCCGGGGTAGATGAAGTGGTAACCGATGCGCGAGTCGGCGCCGATGCCCAGGCGCACCGATTCGATGTCTGCGCCCAGGTGCTCGGCCAGTTCGGCGATCTGGTTGATGAAGCTGATCTTGGTGGCCAGCATGCAGTTGGCGGCGTATTTGGTCAGCTCGGCGCTACGCAGATCCATGAACATGATGCGATCGTGGTTGCGGTTGAACGGTGCATAGAGGTCGCGCATTACCTCGCGTACTTCGTCACGTTCACAACCAACGATGATTCGGTCTGGGCGCCGGCAATCGGCTACGGCTGAGCCTTCTTTCAAAAACTCGGGGTTGGAGACGATATCGAACTGCAATACGCGGCCGACCTTGGCCAGCGATTTGTCGATATGGGCGCGCAAGGCATCGCCGGTGCCCACCGGTACCGTGGACTTCTCCGCCAGAATCACCGGCTGTTCACGATGTCGCGCCACGGCGTCGCCGACCGACATTACGTAGCTCAAGTCCGCCGAGCCATCGTCACGGGACGGCGTGCCCACCGCAATAAACAGCACCTGGCCATGCTGCACGGCCAGTTTCTCGTCGGTGGTGAATTGCAGCCGCTTGGCTTCCAGGCTGTCGCGCACCAGGCTGGCGAGCCCCGGTTCGAAAATGCTTACGTGGCCCTGTTGCAGCAATGCGACTTTCTTCTCGTCAATGTCCATGCAGATCACATCGTGACCGACTTCAGCCAGGACGGCTGCCTGGACCAGGCCCACATAACCGCTACCAAATACACTGATTTTCATGACGCATCCCCGAGTTCGGTTGCGCGAACTGAACGAGAGTTGATGATGATAACCCCGAGCATGACCAGCGCCACCCCGACGGTTTTTGAAAGACTGAACGTTTCGTTAAACAGTGGCAGGCTGGCGGCCAGCAGGTACACCAGCGCGTAGCTGATGCTCAGCAGCGAATAGGCCCGCCCCAGCGGCAGGTCGCGAAGGGCGGCCAGCCAGCAGAGCATCGAAAGGGCGTAGGCGATAATGGCGCTCAGCACGACCACTATCGCGACCGGGGCGATGCTGGCTGTCAACCAGTGGTCCGGTGAGGGCAGGCGCGTCATGCTCCAGCGCATGCCCAACTGGGCGGCGCTGACCAGCAGCACACTGCCCATGGCGAAGGTCATTCCTCGACGCAGGCTCATGCGTGTTGCCCCAGTAGAACCACGCCACCGATCACCAGGGCCACACCCAACCAGTGTTGGCGGTCGATCGTTTCATGGAATACAAAACGGGCGATCAGAGTGATCAGCACAAAGTTAAGACTCAGCATCGGGTAGGCAATGCCGACTTCAAGGCGCTGCAACACCAGCAGCCAGACCAGCAAGCCCGATCCCAGCGCGGCGAGCGCCAGCCACAGCCAGGGCGAGCGCAGTTTTTCGGACCATCCCGAAGCCTGGCCGCGCCAGCTCTCTACGGCGAATTTCTGAGCGATCTGACCCAGGCACGTCAACAGACACGCGACCAGAACCAGTAGCAGGCTCATGATGGCTCCTGAGGGAAAATCAGAATCACCAGGTTGCCCTGTTCATACCGTTTCCCGTCCTTGGGTAATAGTTCGATTTCCTGCAATTCGTCTTCACCCTTGACCCGCATGACCACCCCGACCGAGCCACTACGGCGAGCGTCTTTCATCCATTGCTGAATCTGGCCGACGGAAACGAGCTGCTGTACTGAATCAGGATAGGCAAGACCGTATTTCAATTCACCTATCGAGTTGTACAGCGACACGTCCGGGTTTTTCATGCGCCAGGCCAGCGCCGACGCGGCGCCGAGATCGTTGCTCAGCAGTTTGCCGGTTTGCGATAGCTCATCCATGTGATGGAGGATGAATTGGTCCGGGGTCTTGTTGGCGACCACCGAATTAGGCAGCCCTGCCGGGATCAAACTGACCAGCAGCAAACTGCCGAACGCCGGTCCGGCCCAACATTGCAGCGGCCTGAAAGCTTGCAGCAGGTTGGCCATGATCCAGCCGATCAAGCCAATGAACACCAGCACCAGGTTGTGCAGTTCATGGTCGTACAGCGGCTTTTTCAGTTGCAGGTAGACCAGTGCAATCAGGACAACCAGACCCAGCACCAGGTTGAGCAAACCGTTGAGCCCCAGCACCCGTCCCTGTTCCAGCTTCAGTCGGTCGGCCAGTGCATGACCCAACAGTAAGGCCATTGGTAACAGGCATGGCAGGATGTAACTCGGTAATTTGCCTTTGCTGGTGCTGAAAAATACCAGCGGCAACACCATCCACAGTAACAGGAAGCCGATGTTGGCCTGACGTCGGGTTTGCCAGGCTTGTTTCAGTGCCGACGGCAACAACGCCACCCACGGCATACTGAAAGCGACCAGCAGCGGCAGGTAGTACCACCACGGCTCTTCATGCTGAGCGTCGTCACCGGCAAAGCGGCGAATGTGCTCGTGCCAGAAGAAGAACCGCCAGTAATCGGGTTCTTGCGAGTGCACCGCCCACGCCCACGGCAGGCACACCGCGATGGCCACGACAACTGCCACCGGGCCGAAGATCAGCAGTTCTTTCCAGCGTTTTTGCCAGACCATATAGGGCAGGGCCACCAGCACCGGCAGCAACCAGGCAAGAAATCCCTTGGTCATGAAACCCATGCCGCAGGCCAGTCCCAGCACCGCCCAACTGATGAGCTTCTGGCCGCGGCCGGCGCTGTCCAGCGCGAACCATAAAGCCACCAGACTCAGGTTGACCCAAAAGGTGAACTGCGGATCAAGGTTTGCATAACCGGCATGTGCGGCAATGACGCCGAAACTCATGTAGAGCAGGGCGCAGGCGAAACTCTTGCGCGGATCGTTCCACAACCGGCGGGCGATCAGGAAGCACAGCATTACACTCAAGCCCAGGCTCAGGGCTGAAGCAAACCGCACGCCAAACAGGTTCTGACCGAACACGGCCTGGCTGGCAGCGATCATCCAGTAACCTGCCGCCGGTTTTTCGAAGTAGCGCACGCTCATGAAGTGCGGCGACACCCAGTTGCCGCTCAGGAGCATGTGTTGACTGATTTGTGCGTAGCGGGTTTCGTCCGGAATCCATAAACCATGGGTGCCCAGTGGCAGCAGATAGGCGAGGACGAACAGGATCAGCAGGAGAGGTAATGCCCAGCGTTTGCTCATGCGCCTTGCACTCCCAACCAGCCTTCGCGGCCTTCAAGGGTGCCGCGCACGACACGTCCTGTGGGCAAGGTGTTGGGGGCGTCGGGCAGCAGATCGCCCAAGGGCTGGAAATGAATGTCACGCTGGCGTGCATCGGCCAGCAGCTGACGGAAATCGTTGGCCATCAGAATCCCTTCTACTTCAGCATGAATGGTGTAGACGTTGAGTTTTTCGGGGGAAAAGCGCTCAAGAATGAACGCGTTGAAGTCTTGGGCTGCGACGGTTGGGCCGACCACCTCATCGAAAGTCGGCAAGTCCACCGGTATTTGTGGTGTGCCTGAACCACCGCCTGCCAGGGTTGGTTGAAACAAGCTGTGCCCCCGGCAATCGCTGTTATAGCGAAACCCGAACGCTTCTTTGGCTTCGATCACACGCTCGTCCGCGCGCCAACCGGCAGCGGCTGAGCAGTCGACCTTTTGCCCGAGGATGTCGCTGAGCGTGTCGACGCCCTGGCGGATCTGCTCGATCAGCTGTGCGTCGCTCCAGCGTCCGGCGTTGGCCTGCCAGCCATGGTGGTCCCAGGCGTGCAGACCAACTTCATGCCCCGCGGCCTGAGCCTGGCGCATCAAATGCCCCAGATCCCGGCCGATGGGTTTACCCGGCCAGGCGGTGCCGGCCAGCAAAATGTCCCAGCCGTACAACCCGGCCGCGTTGGAACGCAGCATTTTCCAGAGGAATTGCGGGCGGATCAGGCGCCACAAGTGGCGCCCCATGTTGTCCGGCCCGACGCTGAAGAAAAACGTCGCCTTGACCTGCGCCTCGTCGAGGATTTCCAGCAGCCGAGGCACCCCTTCACGGGTGCCTCGGTAGGTGTCGACATCGATTCGAAGACCTGCCTGCATTAGCATGTTTTTTCGGTAGAGTGATCCGCGATTTCAAGCATGGCTTCACGCAGGAAGAAGTCCAGGGTGTTGCCGATGGTCTCGCTCATCTCTACGGTTGGCGTCCAGTCCAGCAGACGCTTGGCGTTGGCGATGCTCGGTTTGCGGTGGGACACGTCCTGGTAGCCGTTGCCGTAGAACGCTTTGCTTTCTACGTCGCGGAAACCGGCGAACGGCGGGAAGTTATCACGCAGCGGGTGAGCTTCGAACTGGCGCAGCAGTTCTTCGCCCAACTGGCGAATGCTCGCTTCGTTGTCCGGGTTGCCGATGTTGATGATCTGACCGTTGCAGGCGTCATTTTCGTTGTCAATGATCCGCGCCAGGGCTTCTACGCCGTCAGCAATGTCGGTGAAGCAGCGCTTTTGCTCGCCGCCATCGAACAGGCGAATCGGTGTGCCTTCCACCAGGTTCAGGATCAACTGGGTAATAGCCCGGGAGCTGCCGATACGTGCCGAGTCCAGACGATCCAGACGCGGGCCCATCCAGTTGAAAGGTCGGAACAGGGTGAAGTTCAAGCCTTTCTGGCCGTAGGCCCAGATAACCCGGTCGAGCAATTGCTTGGAGACCGAGTAGATCCAGCGTTGCTTGTTGATCGGGCCGACGACGAGGTTGGAGGTGTCTTCGTCGAAGTTCTGGTCCTGGCACATGCCATAGACTTCCGAGGTCGACGGGAAGATCACGCGCTTGTTGTATTTGACGCAGTAGCGAACCAGCTTCAGGTTTTCTTCGAAATCCAGCTCGAATACCCGCAGCGGGTTACGCGTGTATTCAATCGGCGTGGCGATCGCCACCAGCGGCAGGATCACGTCGCACTTCTTGATGTGATACTCGATCCACTCGGAGTGAATGCTGATATCGCCTTCGACGAAGTGGAAGTTCGGATGGCTGCGCAGGCGGTCGATGGCGTCCGAACCGATGTCCAGGCCGTAAACTTCATACTGGTCGTCGCGCAGAAGGCGCTCGGACAAGTGATTGCCGATGAAGCCGTTGACGCCGAGGATCAGCACGCGGGTGCGGCGTGGCTTACGCCCGGATTCGGCGCCGCGCAGAACGGAACCGTCGACCAGGCCCAATTCGTTGGCCAGTTGCGGGCCGCTCAGGTACAAACCGTTGTCATTGCGTTGACCGGCGGTGATCACCAGCGAGTCTTCGCCACAAGCGATACGCAGTGGATCGACGCTGATCACACGGCCCGGTGCCAGACCTTCATTGCCCTTGGCAACTTCGGCAGTCCAGACAATCAGCTTGTGCTCGCCCACGTCGCAGAACGCACCCGGATACGGCTGGGTAACAGCGCGAACCAGGTTGAACAGTTCTTCAGCGGGCTTTTTCCAGAGCAGTTTGCCGTCGGCCGCTGTGCGGCGACCAAATACTGTGGCTTTGGATTCGTCCTGAGCCGTTTCGGTGACTTTGCCTTGCAGCAACGCGGGCAGGGTGTCGCGCAACAGGTCGGCAGCGGCTACACGCAATTTACCGTGCAGGGTCAGCGCTGTGTCGCTGCGTTCAATGGCAACTTTTTGCTGGGCGATGATCGCGCCGGCGTCGGCGCGCTTGACCATGCGGTGCAAGGTCACGCCGGTTTCGGTTTCACCGTTCACCAGCACCCAGTTGGCCGGCGCGCGGCCACGGTAGCRAGGCAGCAACGAGCCATGCAGGTTGAATGCGCCCTGGCGAGCGGTGGCCAGCAGCGGTTCAGTCAACAGGTTGCGGTAGTAGAACGAGAACAGGTAATCGGGGTTGAGTTTGGCGATGCGCTCAATCCACAGCGGATGGTTGGCATCTTCAGGGGCATGCACCGGGATGCCCTTTTGGGCGCACAACTGCGCAACGGAACCGTAAAAGGCGTTTTCTTTCGGATCATCGGCGTGCGTAAACACGGCGGCAATTTCAAAGCCGGACGCGAGCAGGGATTCGATACCGGCACAACCAATATCGTGGTACGCGAAGACAACAGCTTTTACGCTCATGAGAGAACCTGATCGGAAGAAGTGGAAGTAAGGCCATCAACGGTGACAATCGGCGCGGGCGCGGCGGGTTGGCTACGCAAGACTTTTTCGACAAAGAAGCGGGGGCGGGCGCGGACGTCGCTATACATGCGTCCCAGGTATTCGCCCAGCAGGCCCATGCCGATGAATTGCCCGCCGGTGAAGACGAATAGCACGGCGAACAGCACGAACGACCCATCACCAGCCCATTCGGCGCCGAAGACCAGGCGCATAACGATCAACGCGAAGGCGAACAACACGCCCAGACCGGCCATGGCAAACCCGACGATGCTCAGCAGCCGCAAAGGCGTGGTGGTCATGCAGGTGATCAGGTCAAACATCAGGTTGACCAGGCGCATGGGGCTGTATTTGGATTCGCCGTGTTCACGCTCGGCATGCAACACCGGGATTTCGGTGGTGTGCCGGGCAAAACTGTTGGCCAGGATCGGGATGAAGGTGCTGCGTTCGCGGCAGGCCAGCATCGCGTCGACGATGGTCCGGCGGTAAGCGCGCAACATGCAGCCGTAATCGCTCATGGCAACGCCGGTCGAGCGCTGTACGGCGAGGTTGATCAGTTTCGACGGCCAGCGACGCAGGGCGGAGTCCTGACGGTTGTTGCGCACCGTGGCGACCACGTCATAACCAAGTTCTGCCTGGGCGACCAGGCGCGGAATTTCTTCGGGCGGGTTTTGCAGGTCGGCATCGAGGGTGATGACGACATCACCTTTGCAGTGTTCGAAACCGGCCATGATTGCTGCGTGTTGGCCATAGTTGCGGTTGAGGATGACCGCGACCACCGGGCTGCCCTCGCGACTGGCGGCCTCTTCGAGGATTTGCGCCGAATTGTCGCGGCTGCCGTCGTCCACCAGGACGATTTCGTATTCATGGTGCAACTGCTGGCACGCCGCTTCGGTGCGTCGAAGCAATTCGGGCAGACTGTCTTGTTCGTTGTAGACCGGGATAACGATCGATACGCAACGGATTGGGTAAGGTTTCACTGAGCTCTGTCCATAACGTTTTCAATGGCATCGACCACACGATTGACATCATCGGTGGTCATGTCCGGGAACAAGGGAATCGAACACAGCCGCGCCGAATTCCATTCGGTGTCGGGCAGGTAGATGTTCGGGAACCGCTGACGATAATACGTGTGCAAATGGGTGGCGATAAAGTGGATGCCGGTGCCGATGTTTTGCTCCTGCAAACCCTTCATGAAGGCTTCACGGTCCAACCCGCAGCGCTCGGCGTCGATGCGCAGGATGAACAGGTGCCAGGCGTGTTGCTGCGCATACGTCGGCACCGCCAGTGGTTGCGCGGCAGAGCCTTCCAGGCGTTGCAGGTACGTTTGCGCCAGCTCCGTGCGTTTGGCGTTGATATCGTCCAGACGCTCCAGTTGCACCAGGGCGATGGCGGCATTGATGTCGGCCAGGTTGTATTTGAAACCCGGTTCAATCACCTGCGCCTGAGGCTTGCGGCCGTGGGTCATGCGGTCGTAGGCGTCGACACCGAGGCCATGAAACTTGAGCATGCGTACCCGGCTGGCGAGCGCTTCATCGTCGCTGACGAACATCGCGCCCTCGGCGCAGGTCATGTTTTTGATGGCGTGGAACGAAAAGATCGCCGTGCCTTTGGCGCCGACGTGACGGCCTTTGTAGAAGGTGCCGGCGGCGTGGGCGGCGTCTTCGATCACAGGGATGCCGTGTTTGTCGGCCAGCGCATAGAGCGGGTCGAGGTCGAAGGCGGCGCCCGCGTAATGCACCGGAATGATGGCTTTGGTGCGCGGGGTGATGGCCGCCTCGATGCTTGCCAGATTGCTCATCAGTGTGTCGCGGTCAACGTCCACGAACACCGGGGTGGCGCCCAGCAGGCAGATCATGTTGGCGGTGGACACCCACGTCTGCGAGGGCGTAATGACTTCGTCGCCCGGACCAATGCCCAATGCCAGTAACGTGATATGCATGCCACCGGTGGCCGAAGACAGCGCAACGGCGTGCCGGCACCCGACGTAGTTGGCGAATTGCTCTTCCAGTTGCTGGTTTTTCGGCCCGGTGGTGATCCAGCCGGAGCGCAATACTTGCTCTACCGCTGCAATTTCTTCATCGCCGATACTGGGGCGGGAGAACGGGAGAAACGCCTGACTCATTTGCACCTCGGGCTGGAATTGAACGCTACCGGTATTTTTTGGATCCAAGGCAAGCGTAGTCGATAAAATATAAGCTGGTTCAATCGGTTACAAAAAAAACGTTACAAACCACATCAATTGACTTTTGCTGTTCCTGTCGGCACGTTGGACGCTTGCGAGGAACAGCCGCAACTCATTGAGAGTAAGCGCAACTTCGTGAAAGGAACATGAAAACCCGGTTGGCAAAACGTTTATCCGAGCGTTACACAGCCGCTGTTCAGACTCCTGCCGTTCGTCGCGACTGTGGAAGAAAACTCCTGCGCAAGTCTTCGCTTTATTAATAGGGATGTTTTAATCCTTAGCTGTACTACTGCAATGTTTTTTATCAAGGCCGTTTCGTTTGATTGACTTACCTGTTACCCAACCTGTTGCTTCAACGACCAACCCGTTGACCTTGTATCTGGCCCGGCTCGCATCTTCCAGTCAGCTGACTATGCGTTACGTTTTGCAGGATGCCGCCGACCGTTTGGGATTCGACGACATGAATCTCGAGGAAATTCCCTGGCATCAGCTACAGCCCGAAAATGTCATTGCGCTGGTCGCAGCGTTACGCGAAGACGGCTACGCGCCCAACACCTCTTCGCTGTATGTGAATGCGGTACGCGGGGTGATGAATGAGGCGTGGCGCATGAGCCTGATCAGTCAGGATCATCTGCTGAAAATGCGCTCGGTCAAAGGGATTGCCGGCACCCGTTTATCCCAGGGGCGCAACTTGAGGCGCACGCTGATCCAGGAATTGATGGCGGTGTGTGCCGCCGATCCACGGCCACAAGGCTTGAGGGACGCGGCGATCATCGGGATTTTGTACGGTTCGGGTATGCGCAAGTCCGAGTCGGTGAACCTGGACCTGTCACAGGTCGATTTTGCCGAGCGCAGCCTGCGGGTCACGGCCAAGGGCAACAAGCAACTGATCAAGTATGCGCCGGCCTGGGCCTTGGGCAAACTGGAGGACTGGCTGGCGTTTCGTCGATCACAGCTCAAGGAAGGCGAGGTGGATGACCCGTTTCTGTTCAACCGCATCCGTCGTGGCAGCCACATCACGCGCGAGCGCATTACCAAACATGCGATCTATTACATTGCGCGCCAGCGCGGTGCCGAAGTCGGAGTGAAGATCATGCCGCACGATTTTCGCCGTTCATTCATCACCCGCGTCATCGAGGAGCACGATTTGTCGATCGCGCAGAAACTGGCGCATCACAGCAATATTCAGACAACCGCCAATTACGATGTGCGCGATGACAATGAACGGCGCCGAGCAGTGGATCGTTTTGATCTTTAACGTTATGACCCGCTGAGCACGTGGGCATGGCCGATGGTCGAGACGTGGACCGCGCTACCGGCAGGGGGCGCGTACATGCCCGAACCGCGTACTGTTAATGACCGACCGGACTGCTCGCCCGAGCTGGGAGCCTCTAATTCCACGGTCAATGTGCAGGTGTTGCCGCTGAAGTCGCGTTCAGTCACTACAGCGCGGCACCCGGCCATTTCGGTGGGGCTCGGCTGGATGCTGACGAGCTGCAACTGCTCGGGGCGCAGCATGATCTGCGCCGAATGGTTGTTGCGGTGGTTGTTCACCGGGATCCGACCGAGTTCGCAATGCGCCCAGCCGGCTTCGATTTTGGCGGGCAAGACCACGGCATCCCCGAGAAACAGCGCGGTTTGTTCGTCGTCGGGGTAGCGGTACACATCCAGTGGATGGCCTGATTGCACGAGCCGACCGTCGCGCATTACTGCCAGTTGATCGGCAAACGACAGGGCTTCACTCTGGTCATGGGTGACCAGGATCGTGGTGACACCCGCATCGGACAACAGTCGGGCGACCATTTTGCGCATGGCACCTCGAAGGCCAGTATCAAGGGCGGAAAACGGCTCGTCCAGCAGCATCAGGCGCGGCTGTTGCGCCAACGCTCGCGCCAGCGCCACCCGCTGTTGCTGGCCGCCGGAGAGTTCATGGGGCCAACGGTGGGCCATGCTGGCATCCAGGGACACGCTGTCCATCAGCTCAGCGACACGATGGTTTTTTTCGCCGCCCTTGACCGAAAGCCCGAAACCGATATTGGCGGCCACGGTCATGTGCGGGAACAGGGCGCCGTCCTGGGGAACGTAGCCAATCTGGCGCTGATGCGCCGGCACCTCATGAGTGGCGTCGACGAGCGTCTGGCCATTGAGTGAAAGACGGCCGGTGTCCGGGAATTCAAAACCGGCGATCATCCGCAACAACGTGGTTTTGCCCGAGCCGGATGGGCCGACAATCACCGTCCGGCTGCCAGCGGGCACCGACAGGTTAATGCTCTCCAGCGCCTTTTGGTCGCCGTAAGACTTGGATATGGCATGCAGTTCAAGAGCGTTCATCGGCCAGCCGTTCGTTTGGATTGGTGATAAAGAAGTCCGGTCAACGGAAGCGACAGCAGGATCATCAACAGCGCATAGGGGGCGGCAGCGGCGTAGTCGATTTCGCTGGTCATGGCCCAGAAACCGGTGGCCAGGGTGCGCGTCCCATTGGGTGCGAGCAACAGGGTGGCGGTGAGCTCATTGGTGATCGCCAGAAACACCAGCGCAGCCCCGGCGGCGGCGCCCGGCGCGGCCAAGCGAAGAGTAATCAGCCACAAGGCCCGACCCGGCGAGCGGCCGAGACTGCGTGCGATGTTTTCCAGTTCTACCGGTGCCTGGGCAATTCCCGCCCGTAAACTCACCAGGGCGCGGGGCAGGAACATCAGCAGATACGCCAGCAGCACGGTGATCGTGGTCTGGTAAATCGGTCGGGCAAAATGGATGGTGAACGTTACCAGGGCCAGGGCGACGACAATCCCGGGCAACGAGCTGGTGATGTAGTTACAGCTTTCCAGTACCCGCTGTAACCGGCCTGGAGAGCGAATCGATAGCCAGGCAATCGGGATCGCGGCGCAGGTGGTCAGGACAGCGCCTGCCGCGCCGAGCTGCAGTGTCTGTTGCAGCGCCGGCATCAATTCGTCCAGTTGCCAGACCTGTGTGCCGCCCGCGATCAGCCATTTTCCCAGCGTGATCAACGGTACACCCAGCGCCAATGCGCAGGTGAAGACCTGCAGCGCCAGGCCAAACATTTTAGCCTCCCAGTACAGGCGCACAACCCGCTGCGTGCGCGCGCTGCCTGATCCGACCCGGGCGTAACGCGCCGTGCCACGAGCGGCGGACTCGGCGGTCAGCATCGCCAGGCAACACAGGGCCAGCACGCTGGCCAGCATGTTGGCTGCCGGGCCGTTGAAGGTGGATTTGAACTGGTCGAAGATCGCCGTGGTAAAGGTGTCGAAGCGGATCATCGCGTAAAGGCCATATTCGGCCAGCAAATGCAGGCCCACCAACAAGGCACCGCCGCAAATGGCCAGGCGCAGTTGCGGCAGTACCACACGGAAAAAAACCGCCCACGGCTTGAGCCCCAACGATTCGCCAACGTCTTCAATAGCCGGGTCGAGCCGGCGCAGGGTGGCCGCAATCGGCAGGTACAGAAACGGGAAGTAGGCGATGACCGAGACCAGGACGCCAGCAGGCAAGCCGTGAATCGATGGCACCAGGCTCACCCACGCATAGCTGTGAACGAAGGCCGGCACAGCCAGTGGCGCCGTCGCCAACAGTGACCACCAGCGTCGGCCTGGCAGGTTGGTGCGTTCTGTCAGCCAGGCTAGCGCCAGGCCGAGCATGACGCACAACGGAATGGTAATCACCACCAGCAACACGGTGTTGATCAGTAATTCAGCGACACGAGGTCGAAAGACCAGAGGCACAATGGCCGCCCAGCCTGTCTGGATCGACACGCCGATCACGAAGGCAATCGGCAGCAGCGACAGGAGCGAGACCAGTACGGACAAACCGATCACCCACGCGCCGCCACGACCCGCGAAGACGCCCCGTGAGCGTCGTCGCAAGTTCACGGGGATCGCTGGAGCGACCCCCCCTGGCAAAGTTTCAGGCATCAATTAGAGCAGTCCCGCCTGAGTCATCAGCTCTACGGCTTTTTTGCTGTTGAGTTTTGAGGCATCAACTGCCGGCGCGTCGAGTTGCTGCAAAGGCACCAGTTTAGGATTGGAGGGGGCGTTCTGGCCCACGGCGTATTCAAACGATTTGCCGGTTTCGAGCACTTTCTGGCCTTCCTTGCCGGTGATCCACTTCAGCAGCGCTTGAGCGTCTTCCTTGTGTTTGCTGGATGCCAGAACACCGCCCCCGGAGACGCTGACAAAGGCACCCGGATCTTTGTGTTTGAAGTAGTGCAGGGCGGTGTTCTTGCTGTTTTCGCCGGTCTTGGCTTGATCGCCGTAGCTGTAGTAGTGGTAGATCACGCCACTGTCGACCTGGCCGGCATTGACCGCTTTGAGCACCGAACTGTTGCCACGGTAGGCCGTGTAGTTGGCTTTCATCCCTTTGAGCCACTCAAGGGTGGCCGCTTCGCCCTTGAGCTCAAGCACTGCGGCGACGATGGCCTGGAAGTCGGCACCGGCAGGCGATGCGCCCCAACGGCCTTTCCAGTTTGGCCCGGCCAGGTCCATCAACGATTTTGGCAGATCGGCTTCAGGCAGTTTGCTCGGGTTGTAGACGAACACCGTGGAGCGCGCGGCAATTCCGACCCATTTGCCATCCGCTGGACGATACGCCGCGTCCACTTGCTCCAGGGTAGCGGGCGCTACCGGTGCAAGCAGGCCTGCTTTGTCTACCAGCACCATGGCCGGGGAGTTCTCGGTCAGGAATACGTCAGCCGGGGAGGCGGCACCTTCCTGCACGATCTGATTGCCCATCTCGGTGTCGTCGCCGTTGCGCACGGTGACTTTGATCCCGGTTTCCTTGGTGAACCCCTCGACCCAGGCCTTGGTCAGGCTCTCGTGTTGGGCGTTGTAGACCACGATACCGTCGGTATCAGCGGCATAGACGTGTCCGGCACTCAACAGGGCAGTGGTCAGCAGTGCTGTTTTGAGGAACGAAGGGATAGAGGGCGTCATTCTGGGGGGCAGCTCCTGTTCTTTTTAGAAGTCATGCACGCCGATTCACCGGAGAATCAATGCGAACCATTTGCATGTTTTGAGGCGCAGGGAATGTAAAACGCAATATGAGAAAAAAACGTCAAAGAAACCGTTAATACATGTCATTTTCATTCAGGTTAGCAGGCCTTCAGCACCTTGCCTGAGGATTTGAAGACACTCAGTGAGTGTCGATAGGCGGGTGTTGAGTCAGCGGAGACAGGGCACCGCTGAACACTACCGGGAGTGGGGAAGTGGAATTAGCTGGAGGGAGGGCAACTCTGTTGTGTCCCCTTGGCGGCCTGGCCGATCAGCGCAGCCAGGCGCTTGACGTTATTCTGCTGGGCCAGGGCCAGGTCTTCGATGGTCCCCCCCGAAGGCGTTTGCAGGATGCTGCGGCAGGTGAGGGACGTGCCATTGACGTCATTGACTTCACTGGCTGGGCGCAAGCGCCAGGTCACATCAATCAGCCCGTATTGCCCGGGAAAGGAGTCAAAACGCAGCACATCCAGGCGCAACGACAGCTTGCGCTGGGGGTTGAGGTTGGCCAGTTGATCCATCAGGGCACTTCGGAACTCCTCTCCCAGCGACGCCCCCCACCATTCGGATTCGAGCAACACCAGGCCGCTGTTGCCTTGGCGAATAACCACCTGTGGCCGGTCGACCTGCGCCGGTAAACTGAGGCTCTCAATCTCGATGACCACTGTGTTACTGCGCGTTGCACTACCTGTGTGCGCTGGCATCAGGGTGTGATAGTGAACAGGTTCACTGCGGCAGGCCGCGAGCAGCAGGAGCGCAGCGACCAAGGTGAGCTTCGGCGAAAAGGCCATGGATGTTGCTCCTTTCTTCTGCTGCACGGTCATTATTTCAGGTCCTTTGCCGCGGGATTGTCAGGTCGACCGCGAAGCAGTGCTTCCGGATGCCGGATCAGGTAATCCGCGAGCTCACGCAATGCTCGCGACGTACGTTCCAGCTCACCCAGGGTCTGCCCGAGTTTTTCCCGCGATGGTGAACCATCGGCAAGCGTGGCGTTAGCCGATTGCAGGGTCGTGTTGGCCGACAACAAAGTCTTGCTGACGTCCGACAGGGCGGTATCTACGCCGGGCAGTGTCGTGCTGTTGAATTTCCCCAGCCCTTTGCGCAGTTCCACCAAGTTGCTGTCGAGATTGCCTGCAATGCGCTCGATCGGCAGTTTGTTGACCTTGTCGACCATGGATTCGAGTTTTTCCTGCAACTGTTCGAGGCTTCCCGGAATGGTTGGGATCATGACTGGGCGCGCGGTCGCATCGAAGACCACTTTGTCTGCTTTAGGGTAGAAGTCCAGGGCGATGTACAACTGGCCGGTCAACAAGTTGCCGGTGCGGGCCTGGGCGCGCAGGCCGTTGTCGATGAAGGAACCAATCATCCGCACGCCTGCCGCTTCGTCATTGGGGTCATGATTGAGCGACTTGATCATTTTGGTGTGGGCCTGACCCAGGCGCTGCGGGTAGATCACGATGCCGACACTGACCGGAAAACTGCGCTTTTTCTCGTCGAAATCCAGATTGACCGACACCACCTTGCCGATTTCTATGCCCAGGAATTCCACCGGCGCATCGACCTTCAGCCCACGCATGGCCTGATCGAAACGCAAGGCCAGGAATTGAGCCTTGCCATTCGGCGGTGCGAGGGCGCTTTGCTGATTCTCGAACAGTTCGTAGGCATACTCTTCGGGGGCAGGTTTGTCGTCCGGGCTGTATTCCGGCGCGCGGAAGGCGATACCGCCCACCAGCAGGGAGGATAAAGACTCAGTCCTGACGTCAATGCCGTTGGCATTGACGCTCACGTCCACGCCACTGGCATTCCAGAACCGGGTGTTTTCAGTGACGTACTGGTCATTGGGCGCGTGGATGAACAGGTCAATGTTCACCCCTTTGCCATCCGGGTCCAGTGCATAGGCCACCACCTGACCGACCGGAATCTTGCGGTAGTACACCGGCGAGCCAACGTCCAGCGACCCCAAATCCTGCGTGTGTAAGGTGAAACGTTTGCCCGGTTCGCCATAGGTAATGGCCGGCGGGATTTCCAGGCCCTTGAAGTTTTTCGCGCGGCCATTGGCTTGACCGATATCGGCGCCGATGTAATCCCCTGACAGCAATGTATCGATCCCCGAGACCCCGCCGGCACCGATACGCGGACGCACGACCCAGAACTGCGAGTCTGAGCGGGTGAAACCTTCGGCCTGTTTGGTCAGTTTGATCGTGGCGCTGACACTCTTCTGGTCGCTGCTCAGCTCCACATCCGAAACCTGGCCGATGACTACACTGCGGTATTTGACCTCGGTCTTGTTGGCTGTCAGGCCATCACCGGTCTTGAACATGACAGTGATGGTCGGGCCTTCCTGCAAGATGCTGTGGACTACCAGTGATAAACCCACCAATACCGCAACAATGGGGACGATCCAGACCAGCGAAACGCTGCGACCAGTCTTGATTGGGGCCTGGCCGGGGGCTTGTGGCCCTTCAGTGGCTTGCGACTTCATCCATGACCTCCTCGTTTTGTGGGTTTTCCCGCTTGTTATCCCAAATCAGGCGCGGGTCGAAACTCATCGCCGATAGCATGGTGAACACCACCACCAAACCAAAAAAAAGTATGCCCGCGCGCGGTTCAATGTCGGCCAGGGCTTTGAACTTCACCAGTGAGGCCACCAGTGCAACCACGATCACGTCGAGCATTGACCAGTATCCGATGACCTCGACGAAACGGTACAACTGCGACCGCTCCTTGCTCGCCCACAAACTGCTGCGATGCACGGACACCAGCAGAAACGTAAGGGCTACGAACTTGACACCCGGCACCGCGATGCTGGCGATAAAAATGATCAACGCGATGTCCCAGGCGCCGGCCGCCCAGAACTCCAGTACACCGCTCATGATCGTGCTGTCGGCGCCGTTGCCGAGCATTTGGGTGTTCATGACCGGCAACAGATTGGCCGGGACGTAAAACGCCAGTGCCGTGAACATAAAGGCCCACGTGCGAGCCAGCGAATTGGTTTTACGCCGATGCAACGGAGCGCCACAGCGTTCGCACTTGTGCGGTTGATCGGTCATGTCGCAGGTCATGCCGCAGCTATGACACAGGCACAGGTTTAAATCACCGGCGGCCGGAGGCATGTTCATAAAATGTCCCATAACTCACGGATATCGCGACCGGCGATGCGGATCACCATCAGGCTCAACACGGCCAGGGCAAACAGGCCGATGCCCGGTAGCACGTGAAGAAATCCGGCGAGTTTGATGACCGCGACCATCGCCCCCAAAAAGCAGACCTCCAGCATGCTCCAGGGCCGGAGCGCTTCCAGCCAGCGCATGCAGAATTTAAAACCGGGTGATCGTCGGTGGGTGAGGGCGAAACCCAGGACCCAGATCAGCAGCAACAGTTGGCAAATCGGCGCGAGGATCATCGCGATCGCCGCGACCAACGCGATGAAGGTGATCGGCCCCTGGCTCAAGGCCAATACCGAATCCCACAGCGTGGCGCTATTTTTAACGCCTTTGAGGCTGATGGTCATGACGGGGTAAAGGTTGGTGAACATCCAGAGCATCAAGGCTGCGCAGCTCAACGCCAGTCGTTGCTCCACCGTCATGCGGTTATAGCGCTGCAGCACGGCGCCGCAGCACGTACACAGGGTTTTCTGGTGTTCGGCGAGCGTGACTTTTTCATACACACAGTCGCAGTGCTCGCAGATGATCAATTGATCAGTATTTGCCATGGGCCAAGGCTCAACAGGAGGCAGGAAATTCAGAGCACCCCCTCAATATAGAAGTGCCTCGCAATTGAGCAAATCGAAAGTCGAAACGGTGTAAATCTCTTTCGCCTGTCGTTGGTATCACCCTGTCGATTTCGCAGCACCCCGTTCGACTATCCTTCAGGGAATCAATCTGATGAGTCGCGTTTGACCCCAGGCATTCCCTGTACGAGTTCACACCGGGAGAAGGTTATGCGCAAACTTACCGTTGCCGCATTCATGAGTCTGGATGGCGTTATGCAAGCGCCCGGCGGGCCTGAAGAAGACACCAGCGGCGGATTCCGCTTGGGTGGCTGGATCGTGCCCTACGCCGACAACGTCTCCGGCCAGGCCATCCAGGACCTGTTCGCGAAACCGTTCGAGTTGCTGCTGGGTCGGCGCACCTACGACATATTTGCCGCGTACTGGCCGCACAGACAGGCCGATTCAAACAGCCACGCCATCGCTGACTTGTTCAACAGCGTGCCCAAGCATGTGGCTACGCATCACCCCGATACGCTTGATTGGCACAACAGTCATGCTTTGCAGGGAGATCTGGTCAACGCGATATGCGCGCTCAAGCACGAGGAGGGCGCTGACCTCTTGACGCAGGGCAGCGGCGATCTGGTGCGTCAACTGCTTGCCGCCGGGTTGGTGGACGAGCTCAGGCTTATGATTTTTCCCGTGGTGCTGGGCCGCGGCAAGCGCTTGTTCGACGACACTGCACAAGCGTTGGCGTTCACGCTGGCGCATTCGATCAGCACGCCTGGCGGTGTGCTGATCGCCCGCTATGTCAGAGAAGGCGAGGTGCGCACTGGGATGTTTGAATAGGTAGAACAGTTCACGTGACGATTTCATTCACGGGGTGAAACCAGCGGAAAATTTCGACACGCTTCGCTCGAACCGGGCTTTACTGGAATAAGGTCTGCAGGTTGCCGTGAGCGGCAATTTTCGGCATCCACCCGTGAGGTTGAGGACGAGCCCCTTGTCCATGTCCTGGTTCTTCCCTGCACTGTTGCTCGTGCTGCTGGTCGGCGGCTGCGCCACTACGCCCGTGCCCCACGAGTTCAGCCAGACAATACCTGCCACTGATTCGTCGTTCGGGCGCTCCATTCAGGCCCAGGCTGCCCCGCATGAGGGGCGCTCGGGTTTTCGCCTGTTGCCTAACAGCAGTGAAGCGTTCCGGGCGCGCGCCGAGTTGGTCCGCAATGCGCAGAAAAGCATCGATCTGCAGTACTACATCGTGCATAACGGTCTCAGCACCCGGGCCTTGGTGCGTGAATTGTTGCTGGCTGCCGATCGCGGCGTACGGATACGCATCTTGCTCGACGACACGGCCAGCGACGGCCAGGAAGAAGTCATCGCTACCCTGGCGGTGCACCCTAACATCTATATCCGCGTTTTCAACCCTTTGCATCTGGGGCGCAGCACCATGGTGACCCGAACCATGGGCCGTCTGCTAAATCTTTCCCAACAGCACCGGCGCATGCACAACAAATTGTGGGTGGCCGACAACAGCGCGGCCATCGTCGGCGGGCGCAACCTGGGGGATGAATATTTCGACGCCAAGCCCGATCTCAATTTCACCGACATGGACCTGCTGTGCTTCGGCCCGGTCGCCGAGCAGTTGGGCCACAGCTTCGATCAGTACTGGAATAGCACTTTGAGTCAGCCAATCAGTGAATTGGTGCTCAACAAGCCAACCGCTGAAGACTTGCTCAAGAGCCGCCAACGTCTGGAACAATCGCTTCAGATTGCGCGTACTGAGAACAAGGCCTTGTACGACCACCTCATGACCTACCGGACTCAACCACAGCTCAACCTATGGCGCAAACAGCTGATCTGGGCCCATGGCCAGGCGATGTGGGACGCCCCGAGCAAGGTACTGGCTGACGACGAACCAGCCCGCTCACTATTGATGGCCACGCAACTGCGACCTGCACTCGACGGCGTCAATAAGGAGTTCATCCTTATTTCGGCTTATTTCGTCCCGCAAAAACCGGGCATGAGCTACCTCACCGGTCGTGCCGATGCCGGTGTTGATGTGCGTCTGTTAACCAACTCACTGGAAGCCACCGATGTGCCGGCGGTGCATGGCGGCTATGCGCCTTATCGCAAGACGCTGCTCGAACATGGGGTGAAGCTCTATGAACTGCGGCGCCAGCAGGACGACCCCAGTGGCGGTTCTTCCCGTGGCTTCAGCGGTGGCTCGGACTCCAGCTTGCACACCAAGGCCATGATCCTGGACAAGCAGAAGGTGTTCATCGGCTCCTTCAATTTCGACCCGCGTTCAGTGTTCTGGAACACTGAAGTCGGGGTGCTGGTCGACAGCCCTGAATTGGCCGGCTACATGCGCGAGCTGGCGCTTGAGGGCATGGCACCGGCCGTGAGTTACCAGGCCAGCCTGGAAAACGGCGAAATCGTCTGGATCGCCGAAGACGACGGCCGCCGACATACCTTGCATGAGGAGCCGGGTGGCACATGGCGTAGCTTCAAGGCCTGGCTCAGTGACAAGATCGGGCTGGAGAAAATGCTCTAGATTGAAACCGGCGGCTCTCACCCCCGTTGCTCGGCCACCAGCAGCAGCGACTGCGGCACAGGACTTTGCGGGTGCTGCGGCTCTTGCAAGCCGACCAGGCGAAAACCGGCCATGTCCAGTGCATTCAGCCAACTGGACAAGGTGCGAAAGTACCAGGGCATGGGTTGCCACTGCCCCTCGAACCCGGCGAAGGTCTCTTCCCGCCAACCATCCTGATAATCGCCCGCCGCTGAGGTCCACGGGTGCAGCGTCTGGATCACCAGCGCGCCGCCAGAGACGAGCAGGGCATTCATGGCAGCGAGCAGGGGGATGATGTCTTGGTGCAACAGTGCGAAGTTGGCGCAGATCAGGTCGTAGTCGCAGCCGAGGTTTACCTTCGCTTCCACCAACGCTTCATAGCTCGCCAAATGTACCGGTGAAGAGCCCGCTGCCCGTGCAGCCTCGACCAGTGTCGCATCACCATCCACACCGACCGCGTTGATACCCCGTTCAGCCAGCGCACGTAGCAACCAACCCTCGCCACAGCCGAGGTCGAGCACGTGCTCGGGTTGGCGGCCCATCACCGCCAACAGCATGGCCTGGTCGGTGACTTTCAGGCGGCTTTCGATGGCGCCGGTGCGGATGGCTTCGATCCAGGAATGGGCGTTGTGGTGCCAACTTTGGATCAGCGTGAATTCGGGGGCAGATAGATCGATGTCCGGCGTTGTTTGTTGGATCGGCTGCATCACTCTTCTTCTCTCAGCACGTTGATCCGGCCTGATTTTTCCGCGGCCACCAGCGCGGCATGGTCTTTTTCATTTTGATCGGCATAGGCGATGGCAAATGTCCCGATGGCCTGGTCGAATGAGTCTGTTTTGCCCAGGTATCCGCTAATGAGTGCTGCATCCCCTGATTTGGCGTGGGCACGGGCCAGGGTAAGAC